>CAZCVW010000227.1:0-5867 GCA_964502185.1 uncultured Burkholderiales bacterium | reverse complement strand
CCGACGGTCAACACGATGGTGGTCGATCGGGCCGACCTGCTCGGCCTCGCCCAGCTCTACCAGCTGCGGGGCCGGGTCGGTCGCTCGGGCCAGCGGGCCTACGCCTACCTGTTCCATCCCGTCGACCGGGCGCTGACCGAGGAGGCCTACGAGCGGCTCAAGACCCTGGGCGAGTTCACCGATCTCGGTTCCGGGTTCAAGATCGCCATGCGGGACCTCGAGATCCGGGGGGCGGGAAACCTGCTGGGCGGGGAGCAGTCCGGCCACATCGCCGCCGTCGGGTTCGACCTGTACTGCCAGATGGTCACCGAGGCGGTGGGCGAGCTGACCGGCGAGAAGCCCACCGAGCCCATCGAGATCTCCGTCGACCTGCCCGTGGCCGCCTCGATCCCCCGCGACTACATCGCCCGGGACGACCTGCGCATGGAGGCCTACCGGCGCCTGGCCGCGGTCATGTCCCTGGCGGACGTCGACGACATCGCCAACGAGTGGAACGACCGCTACGGGCCTCCGCCGCCCCCGGCCGACGCTCTGCTGGCGGTGGCCCGCGTCCGGGCCGAGGCCGTCCGGCTCGGGATCCGGGAAGTGGCCGTCCAGAAGGGTGCGGTCCGCTTCACCCCCCTCGAGCTGCGGGAGTCGCAGCGGGTCCGGCTGCGCCGCCTGGCTCCGAAGGCCCTGGAGAAGTCGACCGGGGAAATCGTGGTGCCGCTGCGGCCGACGGGGCCCATCGGGTCCAAGCAGGACGGCCGCGCCGTCGTCGACGCCATCCTCACCCTCCTGGCCGAGCTGGTGCCCGTCGGCCAGGAGGCGGGGGTGACTGTCACCAGCGGGGACACCCCGCACCCCGGGGCCGCAGCCGGGTCGGGCGCCTCCGAGCGATAGGTTGTCTGTCGTGAAAATCCGCCGTGCCCTCATTTCTGTCGCGCTCGCCGCCACCGTCGTGGCCGCCGGCTGCGGCTCCAACGCCGTCGCCGCCACGGTGGACGGGGTCGACATCGACCGCTCCGAGTTCGAGAAGGAGCTCAAGGCGCTCCGGGACAACGAGGAGCTACAGGCCGCCGGGGGGGAGGGGTTGACCGGTTCCGGTAAGGAGACCGTCAGCGCCGACCTGGCCGCCGGGTGGCTCACGGCGCTCATCTACGACGCCCTCATCAGCAATGAGTTCGAGCGCCGTGACCTCAAGGCCACCAAGGAAGACAACGAAGCCGCCCGGGCGCAGCTCTCCACGCAGTTCGGCAACCCCAAGGTGGCGGCCGCCTTCCCCGACTGGTTCCGGGACCGCCTGGCCGGGCGCAACGCCCGGGCGCTGGCCGTCCGCAAGGCCCTGTCCGGCTTCGACCAGTCGCAGGCGTCGCTCGAGAAGTACTACGAGGAGAACAAGGACAGCTTCTCGCAGGCCTGCCTGTCCCACATCCTGGTGAAGACCAAGGAGGAGGCCGACGCTGCCGTCGCCGAGATCAAGGCGGCCGGCGACGTCGAGGCCAAGTTCGCCGAGGTCGCCAAGGCCCGCTCGACCGACCAGGGTTCGGCCGCTTCCGGCGGGAACCTCGACTGCAACCCGAAGGGCGTCTTCGTCGGTGAATTCGACGCGGCGGCCTTCTCCATCCCGCTCAAGACCGTTTCGGACCCGGTGCAGACCCAGTTCGGCTTCCACATCCTCTACGTGCGGGAGCGCAAGGTGGCGCCCTTCGAAGAGGCCCGCGAGCAGGCCAAGACGGCGCTCAATGCCAAGACCCAGGAAGCTCTCTCCAAGTTCCTGGCCGACTCGGCCAAGAAGGCCAAGGTGACGCTCGACGGCCGGTACGGCAACTGGACGTCCCAGCCGGGTGGCGTCCCCGAAGTGATCCCGCCCCAGCCGCCGGCCGTGCCCGACAGCCGTCCGGGTGCCACCACGACGACCGGCGTGCCGCAGCCGGCCCCCGGGGGCGTGCCCGAGGTCGAGGTGCCCGCCGGTGAGAACCAGATCGAGCTCGACGACCCCGAGGACTCGGTCACCACCACCTCGGGCACCACGACCTCGGGCGGATGACGGGGGCGGCCACCGGTGTCGGGGTCGTCGGCCGGGGCCGTGTCTTCGCGGTCGGACTCGGGCCGGCCGGAGTCGACCTGCTGCTGCCCGTCGCCCGGACGGTCATCACCGGTGTCCCGCCCGGGCGGCGCTTCGCCCGGACGGGCCGGCACCCGGCGGTGGCCGAACTCGTGGCCGAGGGTGTCGAGTTCACCGTCTTCGACGCTCTCTACGACGGCGCCGGGTCCACCGCCGAGGTCTACCAGGGCATCGCGGCGCGCCTGGCCGCCGCGGCCGAGGAAGGCGACGTCTGCTTCGCCGTCCCCGGGAGCCCGGCGGTGGGCGAGCGCAGCGTCGAGTTGCTCCGCCAGACGCTGGGCGAGCGGCTGGTGGTCGTGCCCGGCCTGTCGTTCGTCGACCTGGCCTGGACCCGGCTCGGCGTGGACCCCACCAACGGGGCTCGGGTGGCCGACGGTCAGGTCCTCCCCGCCGCGCTGCCCGAGGGCCCGGTGCTAATCAGCCACTGCCACAACCGGCATGTGCTCTCGGACGTGAAGCTGGCGCTGCTCGAGCGGCTGCCGGGAGAGGCCCCGGTGACCGTGCTCCAACGTTTGGGCCTGCCCGACGAACGGGTCGTCCGCCTGCCCTTGGCCGAACTCGACCGGGACGTCGAACCCGACCATCTCACCTCGGTCTTCGCCGAGCTGTCGCCCGGCGGCCCGGGCGAGGCCTGGGAACGGCTGGTGGCCCTCATCGAGCGTCTGCGCGCCCCCGGCGGGTGCCCGTGGGACGCCGAGCAGACGCACCATTCGCTGGGCCGCCATCTCATCGAGGAGACCTACGAGGTCATCGAGGCGATCGAGGGGCTCCCCGCCTCGGCCCCCGCCGGCCCGGACCCGGTCCCGGCCGGGGCCTACGAGGCGCTGGAAGAGGAGCTCGGCGACCTGGCCTGCCAGGTGGTGTTCCACGCCACCTTCGCCCGGGAGGCGGGCGCCTTCACGATCACCGACGTGCTGACCGGGATCCACGACAAGCTGGTGCGCCGCCACCCGCACGTCTTCGGCGACGTCTCCGTCTCCGGGGCCGACCAGGTGGTGGCCAACTGGGAGCAGATCAAGAAAGAGGAGAAGGGCCGGGCGTCGCTCATGGACGGCGTGCCCAAGGGGCTCCCGTCGCTCCTCTACGCCCACAAGCTCTACCGCAAGGCCGAGTCGGCCGGGCTGCGCTTCGACCGGGAGGACTCGGCTCTGGCGGTGACCCGGCACACGGACCGTCTCGTCGAGGGTTCGGGCGATGCGGAACGAGACCTGGGGGAGGCGCTGGCCGCGCTCGTCTCCCTCGCTCGCCTGGCCGGCGTGGACGCCGAGGCGGCGTTGCGGGGATGGGCGGGCCGGTTCCGCACGCGCTTCCAGTCTCTGGAAAATGCGGTGGCCGCCCGGGGCGACTCGCTCGGCCAACTGGCACCAGAAGACCGCATGGCCCTCTGGGACCAGGTTCTCCTGACGGACTAGACGCACAGCCGCCGGTTTTTCCCGCTCGACCCACCCTTCCGGGCCCTTCGAGCCATGAGGCTCGCCCCGCTATGGGCGCTATGTCCGGATCAAGAGAGCCATAAGGCCCTTTGGTCGCGGCCCGTTTCTCCCGAAGAACTAGTCGAGTTTCGGGGGACACACCCCGCCGGAAGCAGAGGAGCTTCGAGAATGAAGAGGATCGCACTCGGTATCGCCGCCGCCATCCTGGGCGTCTCCGGCGTTGCCGGAGCCACCATGGGCGTCAACGAGATCGTCAACTCCAACCACGAGACCAAGGTCTCGGCTCAGGCCGAGAAGCTTGCCCTGAACTGCTGGGCCGTCAGCGGCGCCAGCAACAACGCCAGCTGCTCGACGGCCGGCCCTGGCGCGGCCGACGTCGCCAACCTGGTCGACGGCATCGACCTTCCCGACACCTCGGGCCTGCTCGCCACCGCCGCCGACCTGGCGTCGGTTGCCGGCGCCACTGTCCCGGGCGTCAACGACGTGACCGGCCTGCTGTCAACCATCCCGAGCGCCTGCTCCACCAGCCTGCCGGTCGGCGTGCCGGTTCCGTTCGGCGCCGTCACCTCCGCCGGCCTCGGCCTGGCGCAGTCGGTGGACGCCTTCGTGAAGGGCCTGCCCGTCCCGGTGTCCGTGCCGAACCTCGGCCTGCCGGTGGACGCCGCCGACATCCTGTCGACGGTCAACGCTGAGGCCGGTTGCCTCGGCGCCCAGGGTGGTTCCCTCCCGGTGGCCGCTCCCTGCTCGGCCAACGTGCCCGGCCTGCCCGTGGCCGTGCCCGAGCCGGTCGCCGGCATCGTCGGCACCGTCACCGGCGCCGTGAACTCGGTCACCGGCGGTGTGCTGTCCACCAACGCCAACAACACCGCCGGGGTCAAGTGCGAGACGGTCCTGCCCAAGGCCGGCGTGCCTTCGGTGCCGGGTCTGCCCAAGCTGCCCGTCCCGACTGCCATCCCGAACCTGCCGCTGCCGTCGGGTGTCGGGTCGGTCCAGGGCACGGTCGACACGGTCACCGGCCTGGTGAACGGTGTGACGGGCGGCGCCCTGAACCCGGTCACCGCCCCGCTCGGGGGCGTGCTCGCCCCGGTCACCGGCACGGTGAACGGCCTGGTCAACGGCCTGCCGGTGGGCGTGCCCTCGCTGCCCCTGCCGGTCATCAACTGCTCGGCCTCGGCCGGCGCCTCCTCGGGCGGCCTGCTCGGCAGCCTGACCGGCCTGGTCAGCGGCACCTGCAACTAGCCGTTCCCCAGTAGTCGTTTCGCAGCAAACGCTCCACCGGGAACCGCCGTCGCCCCCATGGGCGGCGGCGGTTCCGCGTCTGCGCACCATTGATGCGGTACGGTGCAAACTCGGCGCGCGGGAGTGAACATTGAGCATCATCGAGCACGTTGTGGCGAGGGAGATCCTCGATTCCAGGGGCCAGCCGACCGTCGAGGTCGACGTCGAGCTGGACTCCGGGGCCCGCGGCCGGGCGGCCGTCCCGAGCGGCGCCAGCACCGGAGCCCACGAGGCGGTCGAGCGGCGCGACGGCGGCGATCGCTACGGCGGCAAGGGTGTGCTCACCGCCGTCGGCAACGTCAACGGCGAGATCGCCTCGGCCGTCGTCGGCCTGCCGGCCGAGGCCCAACGGGACCTCGACCTGGCCCTGATCGAACTCGACGGCACGGCCGACAAGTCCCGCCTCGGCGCCAACGCCATCCTCGGCGTGTCGCTGGCGGTGGCCCGGGCCGCGGCCGACGACCTCGACCTGCCGCTCTACCGGTACCTCGGGGGGGTCAACGCCCACGAGCTGCCCGTCCCCATGATGAACGTGCTCAACGGCGGCGTCCACGCCGACTCCAACGTCGACCTCCAGGAGTTCATGATCGTCCCCCACGGGGCCGCCTCTTTCTCGGAAGGGCTGCGCTGGGGGTCCGAGACGTACCAGGCGCTGAAGGGCCTCCTGCGAGAGCGCGGCCTGTCGACCGGCCTGGGCGACGAGGGCGGGTTCGCCCCGAGCCTCGAGTCCAACGAGGCGGCGCTGGGCCTGCTGGTCGAAGCCATCGCCCGGGCGGGTTACCAGGTCGGCGCCGAGATCGCGCTGGCGCTCGACGTCGCCTCCACCGAGTTCTTTTCCGACGGCGCCTACGTGCTGGCCGGCGAAGGGGCGAAGTACGACGCGGCCGGATTCGTCGACTACCTCGACCGGCTCTGCTCCCGCTACCCGATCGTCTCCGTCGAGGACGGCATGGCCGAGGACGACTGGGAGGGCTGGCGGCTCCTGACCGAGCGCCTCGGGAGCCGGGTGCAGCTGGTGGGCGACGACCTGTTCGTCACCAACCCGGAGC
>CAZCVW010000226.1:0-5877 GCA_964502185.1 uncultured Burkholderiales bacterium | reverse complement strand
CACCGTGGCGGCGTTGTGCCGCTTTCGCTGACGGCTTGGCGCCGTCGGATCGCCCCTTCGACGACGGAGGTGTCCACAACGTGGCGGTGGAAGCATCTGGCGGAATACGGGGCTAGCGCTCGCCGGGCCAGAAGACGGCCAGCGCATTGCGGCGGGTCATGGCCGCCACCGTCTCGACCGCTTCGCCCCTGGCGGCCGCCAGGGCGGCGCCCACCGCCGGCAGCAGCGCCGGTTCGTTGGGCCGGCCCCGGTGGGGCATGGGAGCCAGGAAAGGCGAGTCGGTCTCCACCAGCAGGCGACTCTCGGGCACGACGGCCGCCGCCGCCCGCAGATCATCGGCGTTCCGGAACGACACGATCCCCGAAAATGAGCACCAGATGCCGGCCTCCACGGCCCGGCGCGCCTCGTCGGGTCCGCCGGTGAAGCAGTGGAAGACCGTCCGGTCGGGGACGCCCTCGGAAGCGAGGACGGCGAACGTCTCCTCCCAGGCGTCGCGGGAGTGGACGACCAGAGCCAGGCGCAGGTCGGCGGCCAGCCGGAGGTGAGCCCGGAAGGCGGCCTCCTGGTCGTCGGGGCTCGAGTGCCGGTAGTAGAAGTCGAACCCCGTCTCGCCGATACCGACCACCCGCTGGGCGCCGGCCAGTTCCACCAGCCCGTCCCACTCCTGGGCGAGGCGGGAGGCGTCGTGCGGGTGGAGGCCCACGGTGGCCCAGACCTGCGGGTACGCGTCGGCCAGGGCGACGGCTTGGCGGGAGCTTTCCAGGTCCGTGCCGATGCAGATCATGCGCTCAACCCCGGCGTCGAGCGCCCGGCTCACCGCCGCAGCCGCCCCAGCCACTCCAGTCGACCCAGCCACCCCAGTCGAGTCAGTGTCCCCGAGCTGCAGGTGACAGTGACTGTCGATCCATGTGTGGTCTGCGCCCGTTTGGGGAATGTCAGTCATCGGACGACGACCAGGTGGTGACGACGAAGGGTGGCACGCGTGGTTTCCTCGGCTTCAGCTCGATTCGAGCAACAAGATAGGGCGCCTTCCCGGCCGAACGGCCCTCCCGACCGGAAGCGTGAGGCGCGCTCCACCGGGATGGCCCGGAAGGTCGACGATCTCGGGCGCATGGTGCTGCCGTCCGAGCTGCGCCGGCGCTTTCGTATCCACGAAGGTGACTACCTGGGCATCCACGTTGAAGACCAGCGGATCATCCTCACCAAGGTGGAATCGGCCTGCGTGTTCTGCGAGTCGAACGACGACCTGTCGGACTACAAGGGCAAGCTGGTATGTCCCAGCTGCCTCGGCGACCTGCGTTCCCTCTGAAGGTCAGTGGCCGACGAGTAGGCCCGGCGGCGACTGACGCCTAGGCGCCCGGCGACGGCACTGGCTGCGTCCCGCACGGAAGCGCCGGCGTCCAGTTCGATTTCGACCTCGACCCGGATCTCGGCGTCTCCCGGCTCCGTCCGGGCCGCCGGCCCGAGGACGATCACCTGCTCGCCCCGGGGGTCGACGGCCGCCGCCGCCTCCCCGAGCCGGCCCCGCCACACGCCTTCGAAGATCTTGGTGAGCTCGCGGGCCACGGCCACCGGGCGCTCCGGGCCGAGGGCCTCGGCGAGTTCGGCCAGCGTCTCGTTGACTCGGCGCGGCGATTCGAACAGCACCACCGTCCGCTCCTCGCGCAGGAGGCTCTGGATCCGGGCCCGGCGTTCGGCGCCCTTCCGGGGCAGGAAGCCCTCGAAGGCGAACCGTCCGGTGGGCAGTCCGGAGAGCACGAGGGCGGCGAGGGCGGCGCTCGGACCGGGGACCACCTCCACCCGGACCCCTCTGTCCACCGCTTCCCGCACCAGCCGCTCACCCGGATCGGAGATGCCCGGCATACCGGCGTCGGTGACGTAGGCCACCCGGGCCCCTTCCTCCGCCCGGGCGATGAGCCGGACGGCGGACTCGGCCTCGTTGTGGGCGTGGACGGCCACGAGCCGGCCGGCGGCGGGGATGTCCATGGCCGACAGCAGCGTCCGCGTGCGCCGGGTGTCCTCGGCGGCGAGGACGTCGGCCTCGGCCAGCACCTGGCGAGCCCGCGGCGACAGGTCGGCCAGGTTCCCGATGGGCGTGCCCACCAGGATCAGGGCACCGGCCCGCTGTGCCTGCTTCTGGGCCGGCTTTTCGTGGCCCGGCTTCGCTGTTTTCCCTCGACTGGCGTCGGCGTCGGTGGTCACGTGCGGATCTCGACGACGTCGCCCGGGCGCAGCCCCCAGCGTTCGAAGGCCCCCGCCTCGGCTTCGATGACGAACCCGGACCGCCAGACGAGGCGGGAGACCCGCCAGGGGTTGAGCGTGGTCACCCGAAGGACGGTGCCGAGGCGGTTGCAGAAGGCGACGTCGATGGCGAAACGCATGCCCACGGTGTGCACCTGCCGGCACCGGGAGAGGACGATGGCCCCTTCGAAGTGATCGCGGCCGAGCAAACCCCGGGCCCGGCCCAGCCGGCCCTCCGGCCGCTCGACGCTGGCCAGGACGTCGCCCTCACGGACCAGCCACGCCACCGCGAACCTCACTTCGAAACGTTGAAGCGGATCTCCAGAACGTCGCCGTCGGACACCTCGTAGTCCTTCCCTTCGACCCGCAGCCGGCCGGCCTCCTTGGCCTTGGTCCACGACCCGATCTCCAGGAGCTCGTCCCACCGGATCACCTCGGCCCGGATGAACCCCCGCTGGAGATCCGAGTGGATGACCCCGGCACACTCGGGCGCCTTGGCGCCGGCCCGGAACGTCCAGGCCCGGCTCTCCTTGTCCCCGGTGGTGAGGAAGGTGCGCCGGCCGAGCAGGTGATAGGCGGCCCGGGCGACCCGGGGCACGACACCGTCGCCCAGGCCGAGGCCCTCCAGCAGCTCCGCCCGACCCTCCGGGTCCAGCTGCGCCGCCTCGGCCTCCAGCTTCATGGAGACCGCCACCGCGTCCTCGCCGAACGGAGCGGCCAGCTCCTCGCCCGATTCCAGCTGATCCTCGCTGATGTTGACCACGATCAGCACCGGCTTGGTGGTGAGGAGAAAGGCCTCCTTGAGCAGCTCACGGTCGTCGGCCGACGGCGCCGCCCGGTACAGCGGGGTGCCCTCGTCGAGCGCGACGGCAGCCCGCTTCAGCGCCTCGATCTCGACCAGCACCGACCTGTCGATTCTGGATGCCTTCTCCTGGCGGTGGATGCGGCCCTGTACCGAGGCGAGGTCGGCCAGTACCAGCTCCAGCTCGAGGGTGGCGAGGTCGTCGGCCGGGTCTGACCCGCCGGAGACCGACGGGTCCTCGAAGGCGCGCAGCACGTAGACGAGGGCGTCGACCTCCCGCAGGGTGCCGAGGAAGCGGTTGCCCAACCCCTCCCCGGTGTTGGCCCCCTTGACCAGCGCGGCGATGTCGACGAACTCCACCCCGGCCCGAACGACCTTGCGGGAATCCGACATCTCCGCCAGCTGCATCAGCCGGTCGTCCGGAACCTGGGCCACGCCCACCGACGACTCGGTCGTGGAGAACGGGTGGGACGCCACCGGCACGGACGCCCCGGTGAGGGCGTTGAACAAACTTGACTTCCCCGCGTTGGGTACACCAACCAGACCTAGTCTCTCCACGGCTGCTCAGGCTACAGGCGCCCCTCCGAGTTCGACGCGGGCGGAGAAGGCGGCGAGCGTGGGTTTCTCGGGCACTGCCATCAGCGGTCAGTCCTCGACCAAGTACTGCGGCCGTCGAGGAGGGCGTCGAGGTCGGCCATGGCCTGGTCCGGTTCCTGGAAGAGGATCGTGCGCAGTCCGACCTCCCGGGCCGACTCGATGTGCCCGGGGCTGTCGTCGAGGAAGACCGCCTCGTCGGGCTCCACCCCGAGCCGCTCGCAGACCAGCCGGAAGATGGCCGGGTCCGGCTTGCGGAGGGCGACTTCGCACGAGTCGACCACGACGTCGAAGAGGTCCACCGGGATCGACTCCCGCCAGAAGGACGACCACTCCCGGACGTTGTTGGTGAGGATGGCCAGCCGGTACCCGTCGGCCCGGAGTTGGCGGACCCGCTCGACGACGGTCCAGTGGATGGCGACGAACAGGGTCTCCAGGAAGCGCTCGAAGAACTCGCCGTCGAGGGGGGCACCGAGCTGTTCGGGCGCCCGGCTGGAGATCCGCCCGTGGAACTCGTCGAGGCTCAGCTGCCCCGTCTCGAGGAGCTGCCAGTCGGGCACCTCGTCGCCGACGGGCCGGGTGTCGTAGGCCTGCTGGGCGGTGTCCCGGGCGGAGACCGCACCCTGAGGGGGGCTGCCCCCGAAGAGCAACCGGACGATGGAACCCTGCGGGTAGCCACGCTCGCGCTCGAAGGCGCCGACGCCGAGGAAGGGCGTGGTGGAGAGCACACCCCCGTAGTCGAAGATCACCGCCTTGGGCACACGCTCCGCCATGGGCTGAGGAGGTTAGTGGTGCCCTAGGTCCACGCCGCAGTTCCAGCCAACCCACACGGGATCGAAGCACCTACGAGCGGTCGCCGAAGCCGGCGAGGACCACGAAGAGGGCGTGGTGGCGCGGGCCCATCTCGACCTCGCCTGAGCCCGCATCGCCTAAAATCAGCGGCATCATTGATGAGGTGCGAAACGAACCTGACGGGGCAGCGAGAGGACTCCGGACGTGGGCCACCTCCTCAAGCCCATTAGGAGCGGGTCAAGGCCAGAGGAGGATCCGGACACCTGATGGCCTGATCGAGTAGGGGTGAGGGCTCCGAGCGAGATCAGGCACATACGAGCGCCGAGAAAAGCCGCGCCGAAGTCCGCCGCCTCTGACGGGCGGCGCCGCCCCGGGTGGGGTCGCCCGGCTGACGGGCAAGCGTGTGCGTTTACCGGGCTCTGACCCCGGTAAACGCACACGGTTGTCGGGATCAGCTCCGGTTAGCGCTTTCGTTGCGCTTTGAGCCTTTCGGCGGACCCGCCGGACCGCCGTAAATGCCGGCTACGGGCGCGACCTCAAGCTCCTGTCACCTCGGAAGGACCGCTTCTCTACGAGCGGATCTCGATCACGATGGCGGCCACCGGGGCGACCACCAGCAGGTAGGCGGCGAAGACGTTGAGCGAGTGGGTGCGCACGAACTTGAGGAGCGCCCCGATGGCCAGGTAGCCGGACACCCCGGAGGCGATGACCCCGATGATGACGCCGGCGGTGATGTCCAGCCCGCCGCCGGCCACGTCGCTCAGGCTGAGGACCCCGGCCCCGGCGATGGCGGGGATCGACATGAGGAAGGAGAAGCGGGTGGCCTCCTCCCGGGACAGGCCGAGTATCAGCCCTCCGCCGATGGTGGCGCCGGACCGGGAGATCCCCGGGGAGATGGCGACGGCCTGAGCCACGCCGATCAGCGCCGCGCCCTTGCCGTCGAGTTCCCGACGCGCCGCCCGCTCACCGAAACGCTCAGTGGCCAGCAGGATGAGCGCCGTCGCCACCAACTCACCGCAGGTGTAGAGCGGCCGGTCGAAGAGGCTCTCGAAGAAGTCCCCGAAGACCAGGCCGAGGACACCGGCGGGGATGGTGGCGATGACGATGTAGAGGGCGAGCCGCCGTTCCCGCTCGACGTTCGGCCCCTTCCCGAGGACGCCGAGGGCGAGGTCGAGAAGCTCCCGCCGAAAATAGGCGACGACGGCGACCAGGGTGCCGAGGTGCAGCAGGACGTCGAACGTCAGGGACGGCTTGTCCCAGCCGAGCACAGCCGGGACGATGACCAGGTGTCCGCTCGACGAGATGGGAAGGAACTCGGTCAGTCCCTGGACGAGTCCGAGGACGATTTCCTGCAGCACGCGTCCTCCGAAGGGGCAAGGGCGAGGGCGAGGGGTCCGGCGGCGGCGGCCGCGGCGACCTGCCGGGCTCCGTCGAGAGTAACCAGCAGG
>CAZCVW010000225.1:0-5980 GCA_964502185.1 uncultured Burkholderiales bacterium | reverse complement strand
TGGTGGAGGTGGCGGGAGTCGAACCCGCGTCTTCCAAGCTATTAGCAGGGCTTCTCCGAGCGCAGCCGGCGAGGAGATCTCGGGAAGCTGCCGATCACCGGCCCTTGGCCGCTTCCCCAGCCCGGAAAAGTGTCCCGTTGGGGCCCCGGGCGGGCCCTAGCGGTAAGTCGCTCTAGATGGCGCCCATGAACCGGCCGAGCGACCGGGCCGGAGTGGACGCGCTGTTGATCCTAGAAACTAGGCAGCGAGAAGGACACGAGTGTCCTGGGTGTTGGCATTTATCTTTTTTCCCGGATTTTTTACGAGGACCCCGGGGTCCCTCGGCTCGCTTCACCTGCCGCAATCCTCAGAATCGAAGCCACGCACCCCCTGGTTGGTGTACCTGAGCGGTGTGACCGCTCAGAACAACAGTTTAGTGGCGCTGTCTACTCCCGGTTCCGGGACTTCATGGCCCGGTCGGTCTCCCGCTTGGCGTCCTGCTCGGCCATCGCCTGGCGCTTGTCCCAGCTCCGCTTGCCCTTGACCAAGGCGAGTTCGACCTTGGCCAGGCTCTCGTTGAAGTAGACCTTGAGCGGCACGAGGGTGGTGCCGGATTCGTCCAGCTTGCCCTGAATCCGGGTGATTTCCCGGCGGTTGAGCAGCAGCTTGCGCTTGCGGGTCGGGTCGTGCTGGTCGCGGGCGAAGGCGTAGGGCGACACATGCATGCCGTAGAGCCAGACCTCGCCCCGCTCGATGCGGGCGTAGGCGTCGGAGAGGTTGGCCTTCCCGTCCCGGATCGACTTCACCTCGCTGCCGACGAGCACGATCCCGCACTCCCACGAGTCGAGGATGAAGTACTCGTGCCGGGCGCGTCGGTTGGCGATGGCGACGCGTTCGCCCGTCTTCGGCATGGAGCCGAGGCTAGACGGGCTGGCAGTATTCTCCGCCATGTCCCCCGGATCAATCCTTGGCCATCCCGTCCTGCGCACCGAGGACCCGAAGATCCTCCTCGGTGACGCCCGCTACGTCGACGACCTCGACCTGCCCGGTTCGCTCCACGCCGTCTTTGTCCGCTCGACCGTCGCCCACGGCCGGATTACCGGCATCGACGTCTCGGCCGCGGCGGCCATGCCCGGAGTGGTCGGCGTGTTCGTCGCCGACGATCTCGGGCTGCGGCCGCTGGCCTCCCTGCCCATGGTCCCCGACGCCATGTTCAGGCCGCCGCTGGCCCGCGACACCGTCCGCTTCGTGGGCGAGGCGGTGGCCGTCGTAGTGGCCGAGAGCCGCGGCGCGGCCGTGGACGCGGCCGGCGAGGTGATCGTCGACTACGACCCCCTGCCCGTCGTCATCGACCCGGCCCGGGCCACCGACGAGGCCAGCGCCGTCCTGTTCCCGGACCACGGCACCAACGTGTGCTCCTCCCTCGACTTCGGGCGCAAGCCCGACGTCTTCGAGGGGGCCGACGTCGTCGTCTCCGGCCGGTTCATCAACCAGCGCCTCGCGCCCGTCCCGCTCGAGGTGAACGGGGCCGCCGCCGAAGTCGGGCCCGACGACGCCGACGGCACGCCGGGGCGGCTCACCCTCTGGGTCTCCAACCAGCACCCCGGCGGCATCCGGGACCCGCTGGCCGGCGCCCTCGGCCTAACCGCCGACCGGGTCCGGGTCGTCTGCCCTGCCGTCGGCGGCGGTTTCGGGGCCAAGATCGGCATCGCCCCCGAGCACGTCGTCATCGCCAGCCTGGCCCAGCGCCTGAAGCGGGCCGTCCGCTACGTGGAGACCCGCTCGGAATCGATGATGGCCATGAGCCACGGCCGGGCCCACGTCCACGACGTCGAGGTGGGGGTGAAGGCGGACGGGACGCTCGTCGGCCTGCGGCTCGAGGTCATCGCCGACGCCGGCGCCTACCCGGGCATGGCCGCCATCCTGCCGATGTTCACCTACCAGATGGCCTGCGGCGTCTACCGGATGCCGGTGGTCGACTTCAAGTCCACCTCCGTCGTCACCAACACCACCCCCATCGGCGCCTACCGGGGGGCCGGCCGGCCCGAGGCGACCGCCATGGTGGAGCGGGCCATGGACCTGGTGGCGGCCGAACTGGGCCTCGACCCGGTCGAGGTGCGCCGCCACAACCTGATCCCGGCGGACGCCTTCCCCCACACCACGGCCAGCGGCGCCAACTACGACTCCGGCGACTACGGCCAGGCCCTCGAGGCGGCGCTGCGCCTGGCCGGCTACGACGAGCTCCGGGCCGAGCAGGCCGAGCGCCGGGCGGCCGGCGACCCGGTGGCCCTCGGCATCGGCGTGAGCGCCTACGTGGAGGTCACCGGGGCGATCCCGAGCCCGGAGTACGCCTCGGTCGAGGTCAACGCCGACGGGACGGTGACGGTGGTCACGGGGACCGTCCCGCACGGGCAGGGCCACGAGACGGCCTTCGCCCAGATCGTCTCGGCCACCCTGGCGGTGCCAATCGAAGCAGTGGTTCTCATCCACTCCGACACCGACGCCGTCCCCGACAGCGGCGGCACCTTCGGCTCCCGCTCCCTCCAGTTCGGCGGCAGCTCGGTGCTGGTGTCGGCCGAGGTCGTTCTGGAGCAGGCCAAGGCCCGGGCGGCCGGGCTGCTCGAGGCGTCCCCCAGCGACATGGTGATCACCGACGAGGGCCGGATCGGCGTGGCCGGGTCCCCGGCGCAGGCGCTCTCCTGGGCGGAACTGGCGGCCGCCTCTCCGGACGACCCGCTCCGGGCCGCCGAACGCTTCGGCCAGTACGCCAACACCTACCCCTTCGGCGCCCACGTGGCCGTCGTCGAGGTCGACACCGCCACCGGGTCGGTCCACCTGCGCCGCATCGTGGCGGTGGACGACTGCGGCCGGATCCTGAACCCGATCCTAGTCACCGGCCAGGTGCACGGCGGCCTCGCCCAGGGCATCGCCCAGGCCCTCTTCGAAGGCGTGGTCTACGACGAGGAGGGGATGCCGCTCACCTCGACGCTGGCCGACTACCTGATGCCCTCCGCGGCCGAGTTCCCCGCCTTCGAGACGGCCCACACCGAGACGCCCACGCCCCACAACCCGTTGGGGGCCAAGGGGATCGGGGAGTCGGGCACGATCGGTTCGACGCCGGCCGTCCAGAGCGCCGTGATCGACGCCCTCGCCCACCTCGGCGTCCGCCACATCGACATGCCCCTCGCCCCCGAGCGGGTCTGGCGGGCGATCCAGACTGCGCTCTCCGGCCAGCCATCCTCCGGCCAGCCCTCCTCCGGCCAGCCCTCCTCCGGCCAGTCGTCTTCCGGTCAGGCGGCCCCGTCAGGCGGCGGATGAGAGAATTCGCCGAGCCCACTATGCGGCTCTCGCAGGAGGGCTATCTCACCCTCATCGGGCACTGCTACGACGGGCTGCCGGACGAGGCGTGCGGGATGCTGGCCGGCCCGCTCGAGCCGGGGACCTTTGTGCCCGACGGCCGGATCGAAGCGGTCTACCCGTGCGGTAACGCCGACGTCTCCTCCCGGACGTACACGGTCGACTCGAAGGATCTGATCCGGGCGCTGCGGGACGCGGAGTCGAAGGACCTCGAACTGGTCGGGGTGTTCCACTCCCACACCCACACCGAAGCGTGGCCGTCGCCGACCGACGTCCGCCAGGCCATGGAGCCCAGCTGGCTGTACGTGATCGTCTCCCTGAAGGACGGGGATCCGGTCCTGCGAGCCTTTCGGATCACCGACGGGAACATCGGCGAGGTCCCCGTCGTTCTCGAAAGATGACCAATCGGATCAGGTTTTGTAGAATGACTGGTCCAGGCTGGTCCTGTCCCACTGGCGGAGGTAAGCAAAGTGATGCAGCTCGTGGAAGTTCGGCTCCCGACCATCCTGCGTTCCCATGTCGGTGGGGCCTCGACGCTCACCGGCGAAGGATCGACGGTCGGTGAGGTGTTCAACGGGCTTGTCGCCAAGTACCCGAGCCTGAAGGGTCAGCTCGTCACCGAGGCCGGTGACCTGCACCGATTCGTGAACGTGTACCGCAACGACGACGACATCCGCTACCTCGGGCGGCTCGACACTCCCGTCGAGTCGAGCGACGTCGTCTCCATCATTCCTGCCGTCGCCGGCGGCTGAGGCCCCGGGGCGGCCGCACGCCTGGGGGCGGCCTTGCGAGTAGATAGCGTCCTGGACCTCATCGGCAACACGCCGCTCGTCGGCGTCCATCAGCTGTCGCCGAACCCGAACGTCAAGATCTTCGTCAAGCTGGAGGGCACCAACCCCGGCGGCTCGGTGAAGGACCGGATCGCACTGTCGATGGTGGAGGCCGCCGAGGCGGACGGCCGTCTGCGGCCGGGCGACACGATCCTGGAGCCCAGCTCCGGCAACACGGGGATCGGCCTGGCCATGGTCTGCCGGGTAAAGGGGTACAAGCTCCGGGTCGTCATGCCCGAGAACGTCTCGCCCGAGCGCCTCCAGCTGCTGGAGATCTTCGGAGCCGAGGTCATCCCCTCGCCGGCCGAGGAGGGCTCCAACGGCGCCATCCGGGTGGCCGAGGAGATGGCCAAGGACGAGGACGTCGTCTTCCTCTACCAGTACGGGAACCCGGCCAACCCCGCGGCCCACGTCCGCGGCACCGGGCCCGAGATCTGGGCCGACTGCCCCGAGGTCGACGCCTTCGTGGCCGGGCTCGGCACCAGCGGGACGCTCATGGGGGTGGGCCGCTACCTGAAGGCGCAGAACCCGGCCGTGCAGATCGTGGCCGTGGAGCCGCCCGCCGGCGAACTGGTGTCGGGCCTCCGGTCGCTCGAGGAGGGGTACATCCCGCCGATCTTCGATCCCGACGTGCTCGACCGGCGCTTCATCGTCCGCCCCCGCGAGTCGATCGAGTGGTCGCGGCGTCTGGTGTCCGAGGCGGGCATCTTCGCCGGCCTGTCGTCCGGGGCGGTCATGGCCGGAGCGGCCAAGGTGGCCGACACCATGGAGTCCGGGACAGTCGTCGCCCTCCTGCCCGACGGCGGCTGGAAGTACCTCTCCACCGGCGCCTGGACCGAGGACATCGACCTGGTCGTCGAACGGGCCCGCAACATCATCTACTTCTGAGCGCCGAGCCCGACCCGGGCCGGAGGGTTTCTTGGGCCGTCGAGGTACTCCGGCGGGGCGGACTGGTGGCGTTTCCGACCGAGACGGTCTACGGCTTGGGCGCCGACGCGGCCAACCCCGTGGCGGTCGAACGCATCTTCGCCGTGAAGGGCCGGCCCGCCTGGCATCCGCTGATCGTCCATCTGGCCGAGACGGCCGCGGTCAAGGAGTGGGCGGTCGACGTACCGGCAGAGGCGTGGGCGCTGGCCGAGGCCCTCTGGCCCGGCCCCCTCACCATCGTCCTGCGCCGCCGCGACCTGGTGCCCGACGCGGTAACCGGAGGCCTCCCGACCGTCGGCCTGCGGGTCCCCGCCGCCCCGCTGGCCCGCGAATTGCTGGGCGCGTTCGGGGGCGGTATCGCCGCCCCGTCCGCCAACCGGTTCGGCCGGGTGAGCCCGACGACGGCCGCGCATGTTCGGGCGGATCTCGGCGACGAGGTCGACTTCGTCCTCGATGGCGGACCGTGCTCGGTTGGCGTGGAGTCGACCATCGTCGACTGCTCCGGTGGGGTGCCGGAGGTGCTGCGGCTGGGGGGCGTCCCGTTGGAGGCGCTGGCCGAGGTCCTGGGCCATGAGGTGCGTGTGCGGCATGGCGACACCGAGGTGAGGGCCCCGGGGACGCTGGCCAGCCATTACGCCCCCCGGGCCCGGGTCGAGGTGCTGGCGGCCGGTGAGGTGCCGGCACGAGCTGCCGAGTTGCTGGGGAAGGGTCTTCGGGTCGGGTTGCTGGCGCCGGGCCCGGTCGAGGAGTGCCCGGCCGGCCTGGTCGTGCTGCCCGCGGCCGGTGACGACGAGGCGTACGCCCGGTGTCTGTACGACCGTCTGCGCAGCGCCGACCGGCGGGGGCTCGATGTGCTGCTGGCCGTGCCGCCGCCGGCTGGGGGCCTG
>CAZCVW010000224.1:1845-5983 GCA_964502185.1 uncultured Burkholderiales bacterium | reverse complement strand
GGCCGCCACGCCCGCCGCCCGGGCGGCGTTGGCCGCCGCCTCCTCCGGCGCCGCGAGGTCGACCGGTTCGCCTGGACTCCCTGTAGACGATGTCCCGACGGCGGCATCGGACGTGGCCGCCCAGGCGGCTTCGGATGTGGCCGCCCAGGCGCCTTCGGCGCGAGCGAGGCGGGCCCGGGCCGCTTCGAGCGCTTCCAGACCGGCGAGCCGGCGGCGGCCGGGAGCGAGCCGGGCGGCGGCTTCTTCCAGCTCGGGCAGGCGCCCGGCCGCCTCGGCGAGGCTGGCGAGCTCCTCTTCGATGGCCGCCAGGCGCCGGCTCGTCTCCAGCCCTCGCGACTTCGCCTCGTTCCACGCGGCGATGAGCCGATCGCGTTCGAACTTGCGGCGCTCCTGCGTTCCGGCCTCGGCCTCGGCGGTGGCGTCGGCCGCTTCCGCCGCCGCCAGCCGGACCTCGGCCTCGGCCCGAGCGGTCACCGCGCCGGCCAGTTCCGCCTCCAGGGCAGCCGCTTCGGCGGCCAGGGCGTCGATGTCGCCCAGCATGAGCCGGGCCGCCTCGAGGCCCTCCCGGGCGGCTCGGGCCTGGGCCCGGGCCGAGTCGCGGGCGCGGTCCAGCGGGGTGATCCCGAGCAGGTCGAGCACCAGGCGACGACGCTCTTCCGGACGGCGTCCGGAGAAGGCGTCGAGCTGCTTCTGCTCGCAGAACACCGAGGCCCGGAAGGCGTCCGCGCTCATCCCGAGGATGTGGTGGACGTACTGGCGCACGGCCTGGACTCCCGCCGCCATCCGGGCGCCGTCGCAGCTCGCCTCCACCCGCACGAGATTGGCCGCGCCGCTGATCACCCGGCTTACCTCGTAGAGGTGGCCGTCGTGTTCGAACTCGACGGTGGCCCGGCATTCGCCGTCGGCGCCGTCCATCCGGAGCGAGTCCTTGCTGGTGCGGGCCACGCCGAACAGGGCCCACAGGATGGACTCGACCAGCGTGGATTTCCCCGAGCCGTTGGGGCCGTAGACGCCGACGACGCCGGGCGGGATCTCGAGGTCGAGTTCGGGGAAGACCCGGAAGTTCGTGAGCGACAGGCGCGTGACCCTCATCGACGCCCCTCAGCCGGCCTCGTCGATGGCGGCCCGGATGAGCTCATCGCCGAGGTCCCGGAGCCGCTCGGGCTGGTAGCCGTGCAGGTCCTGGACAGTGAGGAACCGGGCCCACCGGTCGGAGATGGCGTCGCGCGTCGGCAGGTCGGACACCCGGGAGGCGTCGTCCAGGAAGGCGGGCTCGACCCGGAACCACAGGGCGTGGGCGTAGGCGTCGGCCACCGCGGCGTGGTCGAGGAGGCGCCAGGCCTGCGGGTCGGCGCCGTCGACGAAGAGGCGGGCGACGGCCCCCTCGGGCACCTGGGCCGCCCGCGAGATCACCTCGGCCTCCAGTTCGGCCGGGGAGAGCCCGGCGGCGGCGACCGGATCGGGACTGACGAGGGGGCGTTGGGCGGGCAGCGGGTGGTGTGTGCAGATACCCGTGTCGGTGTCGAGGCGGACCACGCCCTTGGGGCGGTGGGGGTCGTCGGCGAAGGAGAACGTGTCGGTCGAACCGGCGTACCAGACGTTCTCCCGAACCCGGGTGTGGACGTGGTAGTGGCCGAGGAGGACGAGGTCCGAGCGCAGCGCTTCGGCGTCGACCTCGATCTCGTTGATGTCGCGGTGGCGGGGCTCGACCTGGGGCACCCTCGGATGGGTGATGAGCAGGTTCACCCGGTCGACGCTGCGGTTCCCGGCGGCGTCGTCGAGGGCGGCCAGGCTCTCCTCGACGGTCAGCATCTGGGGGACGGCGTGGACGCGCAGGCCGGGCAGGTCGAAGGCCCGGTAGACGCCTTGAAAGGCCAGGTGGAACTCGGGGAACGTGTCGGCCAGCGGGGCGTAGGGCGAGCCGGTACCGGCCAGGCGCGGCGTGTCGTGGTTGCCGGAGATGCCCACCAGGGGCAGGCCGGCGGCCCGGATACGGGACAGGGCCCGCTGCGCCACCCGGTAGGCCCGGTAGCCGGGGCGGGGGTGGTCGAAGACGTCGCCCAGGAACAGCACCACGTCGGGTTCGAGCGACAGGGCCAGATCGACGGCGGCCTCGAACGAGCACTCGAAGTCGGCCTCCCGCTGATTGGCGCCCTCGGCCGTCGTGCGCGAGTAGTACTGGCGCCCCAGGTGGGCGTCTCCCAGCGCTACGACGCGGGCCATACATCACATCCAAATGACATGCTTGTGACTATACGCCCCATCACCTCCGTCAGACGAGCCGGTTGTTCCACAGGAGCGAGCCGGCCGCGGCCAGCAGGAGGAGCGCGAGGCCGAAGCCGACCAGGGCGGCGGTCACCTCGCGCTGCTCGGTGGTGAAGGCGGCGTCGGTGCCGATGCCCGAGTAGACCCGGCGGAGTTCGTCGCTGGTAGCGGCCGTGAAGGCCTCCCCGCCCGTCGTCTCGGCCAGCTGGGCGAGCGCGTCCTCGTCGGGCGGGACAGGGATCATCTGGCCCTCGATCACCACGGTCCCGTAGATCGTCCCGAAGGCGACGGTGGAGATCGGGACCTTCAGCTCCCTGGCCTCTTCGGCGGCGCTCTGGAGGTCTCGCCCGACCGTCGTCTTGCCGTCGGACATCATCACGATGCGGGCCGGCGAGGACTCCGCGTCCGGGCGGGGCTCGGCGATGTCGGGCATGGCGGTCCGGATGCTGGCCAGAGAGGCGTGCACGGCGTCGCCACCGGCCGTACCCGGGCCGACCTCGAGTCCTTCGATCGCCCGGTTCACCGTCTTCCGGTCGGTGGTGGGCGGCACCAGCACGCGGGCGGTGCCATCGAAGGCCACGAGGCCCAGCTTGATCCCGGCCGGGAGCCGGTCGACGAACTCGGTGGCCGCCGCCTGGGCCGCCACCAGCCGGTTGGGCGGGACGTCGGTGGCGGCCATGGAGTTGGACACGTCGACGGCCAGCACCACGGTGGCCTCCTCCCGGGCCACCTGCACCTCGCGGGCGGGGCGGGCGAACCCCACCACGAGCAGCGTCAACGCCGCCAGCATGGCGCCGGCGGGGACGTGGCGCCGCCAGGCCGCGTGGCGGGGGGCGATCGAGGCCAGCAGCTCGAGGTTGGTGAAGCGGACGGCGTACTCCCGCCGGCGCCGCTGGGCCAGTACGTAGGCGGCGGCCACCACGGCCACCAGAACCAGCAGGGCCAACCGCTCTCCGGCGAGGAACGTCACGGCCATGAATTTAGGGAGATCGGGAATGCAGGGAGATCGGTCACCGGCGTCGCCTGCTGGCCTGAACGAACCGGACCACGTCGCGCAGCCAGTCGCGGTCGGTGGACAACTCGAGATGGGTGGCGCCGGCCGTCCGGACGTGGCCCCGCACCGCGGCCCGGCGGGCGGCGGCCGCCTCGGCGAACCGCTCCCGCAGCCGGGCGTTGCCGGTCTGTACCTCCAGTAGACGTCCAGTCTCCGGGTCGACCAGCGTGAGCACCCCGACGGCGGGCAGTTCGTCCTCTCGAGGGTCGCGCACCTCGACGGCCACCGTCTGGTGCCGGGCGCCCAGCCGGCGCAGGCTCTGGGGCCACGGCCCCGGGTCGAGGAAGTCGGACACGACCGCGATGAGGCCGCGGCGGGTGGCCGCCCGGGCGGTGACGTCGAGGGCCTCGACCAGGGTCGCCGGGTTGTCCGTGGCCGGCACCCGTTCGGCGCCGGCCAGACGGTGCAGCAGCGCCATGGCCGCGTCCCGGCCGGTGCGGGCGGGCAGCACTTTGGCGCCGCCGGCACCGAGAGTGACCGCCCCGACCCGGTTTCCGGCCCGGGCGGTGAGGAAGGCGAAGGCGGCGGTCGCGGCTAGGGCCAGGTCGCGCTTCTCGCAGTCGGCCGTTCCGAAGTCGAGGCTGGCCGACTGGTCGACGACCACCCACGTCTCGAGTTCCCGGTCGGCCACTGTCTCCCGCACGTGGGGGATGCCGGTGCGGGCCGTCAGGTTCCAGTCCATGCGGCGCACGTCGTCGCCGGGGCGGTACTCGCGCCCCTCCCCCGCTTCGCTGCCGGCGCCGGGCACCAACCCTTGATGGTCTCCGTGGAGCAGCCCGTCGAGCCGGCGCGTGACGGCCAGTTCGAGGCGCCGCAACG
>CAZCVW010000224.1:0-1745 GCA_964502185.1 uncultured Burkholderiales bacterium | reverse complement strand
CCCCGGTCCTGGGACGGAGCGACCCGGGGGGCGGGCACGGTGACGAGCAGCCGGTTCACGACGGACTCGGCGTCCACGCCGTCGGCCAGGGCCTCGTAGGAGAGCAGGACCCGGTGGCGCAGCACCTCGCCGGCCACGTCGATGACCTCCTGGGGCAGCACGTAGTCCCGGCCCCGCAGGAGGGCGAGGGCCCGGGAGGCGGCCACCAGACCGAGGCTGGCCCGGGGACTGGCGCCGTGGGCGATGTAGGGCACGAGGTCGGGCATTCCCGCCCCGGCCGGGTCCCGGGTGGCGAACACGAGCCGCACCACGAAGTCGAGGATCCCATTGTGCAGGAACACGGCATCGGCGGCGTGCTGGAGGCTGCGGAGCTCGTCGGGCCCGAAGACCGGCTGGGCGTGCGGCGGGTCCACCCCCATCCGGCGGACGATCTCCGCCTCTTCCAACGGGGAAGGGAAACCGACCAGCACCTTCATGAGGAAACGGTCCCGCTGCGCCTCGGGCAGCGGGTAGACGCCTTCGCTCTCGATGGGGTTCTGGGTGGCGAGCACCAGGAACGGGTCGGGCACCGGATAAGTGACGCCGCCGATGGAAACGTGGCGTTCGGCCATGGCCTCCAGCAGGGCGGACTGCACCTTGGCCGGCGCCCGGTTGATCTCGTCGGCCAGGACCAGGTTGGCGAAGATCGGCCCGAGCTCGACGTCGAACCCCTCGGTGGAAGGTCGGTACACCCGGGTGCCGACCAGGTCGGAGGGGACCAGATCCGGGGTGAACTGCAGGCGGACGAAGCTGCCGCCCACCACCCGGGCCAGGGTCTCGGCGGCCAGCGTCTTGGCCAGGCCCGGGGCCCCTTCCAGCAGGCAGTGGCCCCGGGCCAGCAGGCACACCATCAGCCGCTCGACCATGCGGTCCTGGCCGACGACGACGCGCTTCACCTCGAAGAGCGCCCGTTCCAGCAGATCGGCGTTCGTCATCCCATCCATCACTGAACCTCTTCTGTAGCACGGGATTGCCCGGGGTGCGGGGTGTCCCCGGAGGCAGGGAGCGGCAGCCGCACGACGAACCAGGCCCCCGGCTTCGGCGATGCCTCGACCCTCGCCGTTCCGCCGTGGGCTTCGGCGATGGCGGCCACGATGGACAGGCCGAGGCCGGCGCCGCCGGTGGCCCGACTGCGGGCCTGGTCGGCCCGGTAGAAGCGCTCGAACACCCGGGCCGACGACTCCGGGTCGAGGCCCGGGCCCTCGTCCCGCACGTCGAGGCGCGCCTGCCCGTTCTCGGTCACCACCCGGACATGGACGGGCGTGCCCGCCGGCGTGTGGACCCGGGCGTTGGTCAGCAGGTTCCCCACCACCTGGCGCAGCCGGGCCTCGTCGCCGGCCACCACCACCCGCTCCGGGGCCGTGAGGGTGATGGGCCGGGCGGGAGAGACGGCCCGGGCGTCGGCCACCGCGTCGGTGGCCAGCCGGGTGAGATCGACGGCTTCCCGTTCCAGCGGACGGCCCTCGTCGAGGCGGGCGAGGAGCAGCAGGTCGTCGACCAGCACCCCCATGCGGGCCGCCTCCTCCTCGATGCGCCGCATGGCCATGGCCAGGTCTTCGGGCCGTTCCGCGGCGCCCCGCCGGAACAGCTCGGCGTACCCCCGGATCGACGTCAGCGGCGTGCGCAGCTCGTGGCTGGCGTCGGCCACGAAACGCCGGAGCCGGTCCTCGGACGCCTGGCGGCGGGAGAAGGCGTCCTCGATCTGG
>CAZCVW010000223.1:0-5989 GCA_964502185.1 uncultured Burkholderiales bacterium | reverse complement strand
GCCGGGGCGGCGGAGCGCTCGGCGGCCATGGCCGCCGAGCGGGCCGGCGATGTGCCCATGCATCCGCTGGCGGCCACCGCTGCGTTGCTGTCTGCCTTGCCCGCCGGCGGGACCGTGGTCGACGAGGCGATCACCACCGGCTTCTACGTGCGGATGCTGTTCCAGTCCGATGTTCCCGGCTCCTACTACTTCTGCCGGGGCGGCGGCCTCGGCTGGGGCCTTCCCGCCTCGCTCGGCGTGAAGCTCGCCCGGCCCGACGTGCCGGTCCTCTGCATCATCGGCGACGGCTCGGCCATGTACGCCGTCCAGGCCCTGTGGACCGCCGCCCACCTCGACATCCCCGTGGTGGTGGCGGTCGTCAACAATCGCCAGTACGCCATCTTGAAGATGTACCTGGCCAACTCCGGCGGACGGTCCGCGGCCCAGGGCACCTACGTCGGCATGGACCTCGACCAGCCGCCCATCGACTACGTCGGCCTGGCCCGCTCGATGGGCGTCGGCGCCGCCCTCGTCGAGAAGCCCGCCGACGTCATCGACGCCACCCGGGCCGCCTTCGAAGCGGGCCGGCCCTACCTGCTGGAGCTACCGATCGCGCCTCCTTAACGTCTCGGCCAGGCGTTCGACTGCGCCCGGGGTGCGGATTCCCCACCAGAACAGGTCCTGGCCGTCGACCAGCACCACGTCGGTGCCGGGGAGCGCTTCGGCGACTTCGGCCACGTGGCGTTCGGTGAACGGGTAGGGCTCGGTCGGCAGCAGCACGACGTCGGGCCGGCGGGCGGCGACGTCCTCCAGGGTCGTTTCCGGGTAGCGCACGTCGGCCTCGGCGAAGACGTTGTCGGCGCCCAACAATTCCATGACGGACGAGCCGTAGGAGTCGCCCGACAGCGTCATCCACGGGCGGCGCCACACCGCGGTGAAGGCCCGGCAGGGAGCAGCGGCTTGCCGCCGGGCGCGCTGGTGGGCCAGGAACTCGTCCCACTGGGAGGCATCGAACGGCTGGGGGATGTCGGCCCCGACCGCCTCGGCCAGCGCCCGCACGGCCGGGCCGACCGAGGCGACGTCCCGGGGCGACACGTCGTGCAGCACCAGGCCGAGCCGGCGCATCGCCTCGACATCCTCCAGCCGGTTCTCCTCGTCGTTCACGACCACCAGCTCGGGAGCGAGGGCGGCGATCGCCTCCACATCAGGGTTCTTCGTCCCGCCCACATGGTTGAGCTGCGGCTGCTCGCAGAAGCGCGTGCAGGCCACCGGCGTCACTCCCAGGGCGAGGAGCGTTTCGGTGACCGAGGGAACGAGGGAGACGACCCGCATCACTTCGCACCTCCCCCGTCACGGAGCCGCATCCACCGAAGAACCCATCGGCCCCGGTCGGGCTCGGCGCTCACATCCGCTCGAGCAGCTGGGCCTTCTTCGCCTCGAACTCGGCCGGGGACAGCACGCCCTTGTCGCGGAGGTCGGCGAGGGCGGCGATCTGCTCGGGGATCGAGGCGGCGGCCGGGGCGGACGCCGGGCGGGCGCCGGCCGACATGGCCCGGGTCGCGTTGCCCTCCATCTGTTTGTAGATCTCCTGCTGGACCTGGTCGGGGTGGCCGATGTCGGCGAAGGTCTGCTGGCCGCGCTCCCCCGCCGACTCGATGAGCAGGTCACCGGATCCGAGGATCCGCTCCAAGAAGCTCTGGTTCGACGTGATGTCGTTCACCCGCTCCAGCGGGATGTCGCGGCCGTGCTTGGCCAGCACCCCCGTGCGGTAGATCAACCGGTCGCTGGTGACCACGAAGTGGGTGGTGTACCAGCGGGCCAGCCGGCCGGCCAGCCACAGAGCCCAGGCCAGCGCCACCGCGGCGGCGACGAACATGCCCGCGGTATAGGCGTCACCGTCGAGCTGGGATGCGCCGACCAGCAGAGCGATGACGGGCACGCCCGCCGCCGCCGGCCCGGCGAAGAACCACCAGTGCGGGCGGAGGTCGAGAGCGATCGTCTCGCCTTCCAACAGTAAGCGGGGAGGAAAACCCATGGACTTCTGAGCCTACTTCTGGGGGCTCCTTGTGCTGCGCTTACTTATAACGTCTGCGCCGGAAGACGTCGGTGGCCAGAGAGCCGACCCGGTCGATGAAGAGCTTGCCGTCGAGGTGGTCGAGTTCGTGCTGGAGTGCCCGGGCTTCGAAGGCGTTGGCCTCGATGACCCGGGTCGTGCCGTCCGGGGAGAGGCCCCGGACCACGATCTCGGTGGCCCGGGCCACGTTGCCGGTGAGGTCCGGAACGGACAGGCAACCTTCCCGGGCGATCTCCTGGTGACGGGCCAGGACGACCACGGGGTTGAAGAGGACGAAGGTCCCGTGGCACGAGTCCGCCTTGCGGTGCCCGGTCACGTCCACGCAGAAGGCCCGCCGCGCTACGCCGATCTGAGGGGCGGCCACCCCGACGCAGGACGGCGAGGCGGCCATGGTGTCGAGCAGGTCGGCGGCCAGCGCCAGCTCGTCGGGGCCGATCTCCTTCACGGGCTCGCACAGCCGCTTGAGCACAGGCTCGGGCAGGCGCACCACCGGGCGGACGGGCATTACGGTTCCCCCGTCCCCAGCTACAGGACGTCCGCGTCGGCCGGGTGCAGGCTGGCGTCGACCCCGAGGCTCTTGGCTTCCGACTGGAGGCGCTGGTCGAGCTCCCCCGCGTCGAGACTCCGGGGCAGGGTGACCTCCAGGAGCATCGCGTAGACCGGTTCCTCCTCGTCACCGATGATCCGGGTGTTCACGTCGGTGATGTTCACCGACAGGTCGGCCAGGACGGTGGCGATGCGGTGCACGATGCCCGGGTGGTCCGACCCGTAGACGGAGACGATGTAGGGCTCGCCCTCCACGAACAGCATGGCCCCCTCGCCCAGCCGCCGGACGGCCACCGTGAGCTCGAAGTGGGCCTCGGCCTGGCTCAGCGCCGACTCCAGCGCCTGCGCCGGCAGCCCCTCCGGACCCTCGACCAGCATCATCATGGCGAAGTGCCGCGAGAGCACGGTCATGGAGCAGTCCTTCAGATTGCAGCCCGTCTTGAACAGGACGCCCGTCACCGCGGCCACGATGCCCGGCTGGTCCGCGCCCACCACCCACACGGCAAACTCGCTCGTCACTTCTCGCACCTCCTTCGAGCCGGGCCGCGCGGAGAGCTCACGATCCCGGCCCGGCCGAACTCGGCGCTCGGCCGCAGCCTAGCGGGGCCGACCAGGTACCGTTGCGCCGGTGAAATGGGGCCGGGGGAGGTGGCGTAGGGCGTTGATGGTCGCCGCCATGACCTCGGCCGGGTGGCTCTCTCCCGTTCCCGCCCGGGCCGGCCCCGAGGTGATGCTGCAGGGCCTCCGCTTCGTACCGGCGGAACTCACCATCCGGGCCGGCGAATCGGTGACCTGGGTCCACCACGACAGCGGCCTCAACCACCACGTCGTGGCCGACGACGGGTCGTTCGACTCGCACCCCCTGTGCGGGCGCGTCGGGAGCATCTGCATGAAGGGCGGCGACACGTACTCGCACCAGTTCAGCCAGCCCGGCACGTACGGCTACTACTGCCGGCTGCACGGCCATCCCGGGCGGGGCATGGCCGGCACCGTCACCGTCCTCGACGGCTGACGCTGCGACCCGTGCAATTCCACGCCGAGCAGACGTACCGGGCGCCGGTCGAAGTGGTGGCGCGCGCCTATACCGACCCGGCCCTCTACGCCGCCCTCGGGGAGTCGCCCCGGTTGGGGAAGCCCGAGGTGCTGTCGCGCCGCGAGCAGAACGGCATCGTCTACCTCGAGGTCCGCCACCGCTTCACCGGCCACCTGTCGCCCGCCGTCGCCAAGGTGGTGGACCCGACGAAGCTCACCTGGATCGAGCACACCATCCACCACCTGTCCCGCCTCGAAGTCGAGTTCCGCCTGGCGCCGGATAACTACGCCGACCGGCTGCGGGCCTCGGGGCGCTGCCTCCACCGGGCGGAGGGGGACATCAGCCGCCGGGTGGTCACCGGCGACGTCGTCGTGAGCGGCATCCCCTTGTTGGGCAAAGCCGTCGAGCGCGCCATCGTCTCGGGCCTCCAGCAGCACCTCGCCGCCGAGGCTCCGTTGGTCGAGCGCTTCCTGGAGTCCTGTTAACCGCCGTTGCCTTGACAGAAGTACCACCTGAGAGGTGGTCAACTGCCCAGTGAACCGCGGTTAACTGTCACAGGTCGCTGGTTGGATGGGCTACATGCACGACAAGCGCATCCATCGACTGGCGGGCCGGCAGCACTGGCTCGTGACCCGCGGCCAGCTGGCCGCCCTCGGTCTGTCCCGCCGGCAGATCGAGGTGCTCCTCGCCTCCGGCGTCCTCTTCAAGGTCCACCGGGGCGTGTACGGCTTCGCCGGAGCACCGAATACATACCAGTTCCGGGTGATGGCGGGCGTCCTTGCCGCCGGCGACGACGCCTGGGCCTCGCATCGTTCCGCCGCCGTTCTGTTCGGGCTCCGGCGCGTCACCGGCGATGCCGTGCAGGTGACCGTTCCTGGTCGGCGAGCGCCCCGGATCGCGGCGGTAGAAACTCATCGCACCGAGGTCTTCCGCCCGGGGGACCGGGCGAAGATCGACAAGATTCCTGTCACCGCCCCGGCACGCATCCTGGCCGATCTGGCCGGCGAGCTGGATCCCTTCATTCTCGAAGGGGCGCTGGACGACGTGCTGGTGCGGAAGCTGGCCACGCTGTCGGCCATCGAGCGCCAGGTGAAGGCGAGCCGGCTGCCGGGGGCGCCGCTCCTGCGGGAGCTCGTCGCCGAGCGCAGGAACGGGAAGCGGCCGACGGAGAGCGTCTTGGAGGACGACCTGGGAGCGCTGATCAAACGGTACGGGCTGCCCGAGCCGGAGCGGCAGTACGAAATCGAAGACGGAGACATCCGGTTTGATTGCGCCTATCCGGACCGACGGCTCGACTTCGAGGCCGACGGGGACGAGCATCACGCGGGGTTGCTCGACCAGCGGCGGGATGCGGTCCGGGATGCTCGCGCCCGGGCGCTCGGGTGGACGGTGCGGCGGTTCTCGACGGAGGACATCCGGAAGAGGCCGGACGCGGTGGCGGCCACAGTGGCCCGGCTCCTGGGGCTGGAACGGCCCGCTTAGCCAGAGCTGAGTTAGTCCCAGCCCAGCTCTTCGAGGCGCTCGTCGGAGATGCCGAAGTGATGGGCCACTTCGTGGATGACGGTGACGAGGATCTCTTCGTACAGGTCTTCCTCGGTGTCGCAGGCCTGGCACAGCGGCAGGCGGAAGATCGTGATGCGGTCGGGCATCACGCCCGAGTAGTTGAGCAGGGAGCGCTCGGTGAGGTCCGTCCCCTCGTAGAGGCCGAACAGGCTCTCGTGGTGGCCCCGCTGCTCATCGCTGGGCCAGTCCTCGACCAGCACGGCGACGTTGTCCATGAGGGCGAACAGCTCGTCGGGAATGGCGTCGAGCGCGTCGGCCACGAGCTCCTCGAATCGCTGCTGGCTCACCTCCACGGCCGGAAGATATCGCCTCAGTCACGATCCCAGCTTCGTCCCCTTTTCTCCTGATTCTTCCTTGACCGGTCGCCGGGACACCCGTATGGTTGCTCTCGTCCCCGGAACGACACGGAGCGGCGAGCCCCGCAAGGAGCGAGCCCACCGAGTCGGGCGGGGGCACCGGAAACCGAGCCTTCGGGAGCGGTTTCCAGGGAAGTACCGGAGCCTACGGCGCCGGTCTCGCAAGAGGTCAGCGAAGTTGCGACGGGAAACCCGCGAAGGGCTGGCCCCGAGAAGTCCCTAGCTGCTTGCAGTGAAGGTTACTCGGGGCCTCTTCGCGTCCGGGTATCCGCGTTCCTGTCTCACCCTCTCGGTAGGTTTCGGGGCATGGGTGAACACCCGCTCCTCGCCGGCCTCAACGAGCGTCAGCACCACGCCGTCACCACGCCGACGGTGCCCCTCGCCATCCTCGCCGGGGCGGGGTCGGGCAAGACCCGCGTGCTCACCCATCGCGTGGCC
>CAZCVW010000222.1:0-6036 GCA_964502185.1 uncultured Burkholderiales bacterium | reverse complement strand
CTCTGGTACTGGGAACTGATGGCCCGCTACCACGATGAGCGAGGCGACCGGTGAAGTTCTGATCCTGACGCTGGATACCAGGGGCGACAGCTAGTGCCGCCCTCGGGGGGTTCTCGGGAGAGTGGCTCGGAGGATCAGGCTGCCGGCGACGGCGGCGAGGGCTGAGGCGGCGAGGATGCCGATTTTCGCTTCGGCGTCCAGAATGGCGGAGTCGAAGGCCAGTCCGGCGATGAAGAGTGAGACGGTGAAGCCGATGCCGGCGAGCATGGCCATTCCGGCGATCTGGGGCATGGTGACGCCGGTGGGGAGTGTGGCGATCCGCAGTTTGGTGGCCAGGAAGATGGCGCCGGTGATGCCGATGAACTTGCCGATGAGCAGCCCGGCGATCACACCGGCCGTGATGGAGGAGGTGGTGGCGTCGCCGATGACGTCGCTCGAGAGTTCGACGCCGGCGTTGGCGAGGGCGAAGAGGGGGATCACGACGTAGCTGGTCCAGGGGTGGAGGAGGTCTTGGAGCCGCTCGGCGACGGAGACTGACTCGCGCAGCCGGAAGGAGACGGTGCGGATCTCGGTGACCGTCACGTTTCGGTCGTCGCTCAGTTCTTCGGCGATGACGGCGGCGTCGGCTTCGGGCAACAGTGGTCTTGCCGGGCAGAGCAGGCCGAGGGCGACACCGGCGATGGTGGCGTGGATTCCGCTCTCGAGCGTGGCGAACCACACGGCAAAACCGAGCACCACGTAGACGGGCATGTACCACACCCGGACCCGGGTCAGGGCGGCGATCAGGGCAAGGCCGGCGAGGGCGGCGAGTGCCCAGTTGCCGTGGAAGTCGTCGGAGTAGAAGGCGGCGATGACGGCGATGGCGCCGATGTCGTCGACGATGGCGAGGGCCAGGAGCAGAATCTTCAGTGGGGGCGGCACACGGTCGCCGAGCAGGGCGAGGACCCCGAGGGCGAAGGCGATGTCGGTCGCCATGGGGATCCCCCAGCCGTCGCTGCCATCTCCGCCGGCGTTGATGGCTGCGTAGATGAGGGCGGGCACGACCATGCCGCCGAGGGCGGCGATGGCCGGCAGCAGCGCCTCCCGCATCCGTGCGAGGTGTCCGGTGACGAGCTCCTGTTTGATCTCGAGGCCGACGACGAAGAAAAACAAGGCCATGAGAGCGTCGTTCACCCAGTGACGGAGGTCCTCGGCGACGACGTGACCGCCGATATTGATGGCGATGTCGGTCGTCCACAGGTCGCGATACGCCGTCGACCACGGCGAGTTCGCCCAAGCGAGGGCCATGACGGTGGTGGCCAGCAGGAGAATGCCGCTGGCGGCTTCGATGTGGAGGAACCGCTGGACCGGCCGGCCCAGGTTGCGGGCCAGGAACCGTTCGCTGTGCAGCCAGATCGGGCGACGCGAGGGCTGGGGCACGCAGGGCTCCTTCGGGCAGACAAGGTCAAGTGCCGACCAGGCTTCCCGGCTCACCCGTCGCCGATCGTATTCCAAAACTCATTGCGCGCAGGACCAGGTTTGCTCCAGCCTGTGGGCCAATGTGGGCCTCGACGTTCTCGAAGGGGGTCCGGCGCTCGGCCACGGTGCTCTGGGGAGTGGGGGTCGGGCTCGCCGCGACCACGGGGGTACTGGCGGTCGCCCACAGCAGGTTCGGGTACGGGTTCCTCTACGCCGCCATCGCCACCGCCCTCGGCGCCATGGCTGTCGCCACCGGTCGAGGCAACCGGCGGGCGGAGGTCGTCACGCTGATCCTCCTCGGAAGCCAGTTCTTCGGTGCGGCCGGCGCAGCCTGGGAGCTGGCCTATGGCGCCGACGACACCGCCAAGGCGAGGCACCTCCACGATCTTGGAATCAACTACCGCTTGGCGCTCGCCGGCAATCTTGCCTTTTCGCTCCTGGCCTCAGCAGTCTTCGTCTGGGCCATGGTCCGTTGGTCCAGGGCGCGCCGCGCCCGAGGCTCCTGACCGCCTGGCCTCCGAAGATTCCAAGAGTTACTCTCTCCTGAGAGTAACTCTTGGAATTGCCGGAAGGATGGGGATGGCAGACACGGCGATCCGCGCCGAGGGGCTGGCGAAGAGGTTCGGGGCCGTCGAGGCTCTCGCCCCGCTGGATCTCGAGGCGGGTCGCGGCGAAGTGCTCGGCTACCTGGGCCCCAACGGGGCCGGGAAGACGACGACCATCCGGCTTCTCCTCGACCTGGCCCGACCGACCGCCGGCCGGGCGGAGGTCTTCGGTCTCGACACCCAACGCCAAGCGGTGGCTGTTCACCGGCGGGTGGCCTACGTGCCAGGAGAACCGGCGTTGTGGCCGTCGCTCACCGGAGCCGAAACCCTCCACCTCCTCGGCCGCGTCCACGGCTCGTGTGACTCCGGTTACCGCGACGAGCTCATCGGGCGATTCGATCTCGATCCGGCCAAGAAGGTCCGGGCCTACTCGAAAGGCAACCGGCAGAAGCTGAGCCTGGTGGCTGCGTTCATGTCGCGGGCCGATCTGCTCATCCTCGATGAGCCCACGAGCGGGCTCGATCCCCTCATGGAACAGGTCTTCCGGCACTGCGTGCTCGAAGCCAAGGGCCGGGGTCAGACGGTGCTGCTGTCGTCGCACATCCTCTCCGAGGTCGAGATGGTCTGCGACCGCGTCGCCATCCTCCGCCGTGGCCGGCTGGTGGAAACCGGCACGCTGGCCGAGCTTCGGCACCTGGCCGCCGTGTCGGTCGACGCGGTCGTCACCGGCCCGGCGCCGGACCTGTCCCGGATTCCCGGCGTGAGTCAGCTGCACATCGACGGGAACCGGCTGCAGTGCCAGGTCTCCGGTTCCATTGAGGCGGTGCTCCAGGCGTTCAGCGAGGCCCGGGTGGACAAGCTGCTGATCCGGGAGCCGTCCCTCGAGGAGCTCTTCCTGGCCCACTACGGCACCGACGCCTCCACTCCGGTGGCCGGGATGGTGCCCGATGGCGGCTGAGCGGCCTGGCCTGGTCGTGACCCGTCTGGTGGCGCGGCGGTCGCTGCGCAGCGGTCTGGTGTGGGGGCTGGTGTTCGGGCTGGCGGTGGCGTCGTCGGTCGAACAGTTCACGACCGCCTACGACACGGATGAGAGCCGCCGCCAGATCGCCGGCACCATCGGCGGCAACGGGGCCCTGCGGGCCCTGTTCGGTTCCGGCCGAGCGCTCGAAACGGTGCCCGGCTGGACGGCCTGGCGGAGCCTCGGCATCGTCACCATCCTGGGGTCGATCTGGGCCCTGCTGGCCGCCACACGCTGGTTGCGGGGAGAGGAAGATTCCGTTGGGAGCTGCTCGTGGCAGGGCCGACCACCCGCCGGCGGGTCACCGCCCAGGCCGTGGCCGCTCTCGGCTTGGGACTGGTGGCGTTGTGGACGACGACGGCGGCCGTGATACTGGTCGTTGCTCGGGTGCCCGAGGCCAGCTTCGGGATTGGGGAGAGCCTGTTCCTGGCCCTGACGCTGGTCGCTCCGGCGGGCGTCTTCATGGCCGCCGGAGCCGTCGCCAGCCAGCTGGCACCGACCCGCCGGCAGGCGTCCCGGTTGGCCGCCGCCGGGTTCGGTGTGGCCTTTCTGCTGCGGGTGGTCGGGAACAGCGACCCCGGCTTGCGTTGGGTGCAGTGGTTGACGCCGCTCGGCTGGGTCCAGCACCTCCAGCCGCTGACCAACAGTTCGGTACTCCCGCTGGTCCCGCTCGTCCTCTTCACCAGCGCACTGGTCGTCGCCGCGATCGCGCTGGCCGGGGCCCGGGACGTCGGGGCCGGAGTGTTCAGTGCCCGGGACTCCGCTCCGCCCCGGACCAGCCTGCTGGGCAGGCCGGTGGGGCTGGCGGTGCGACTGGAGCGTGGCACCTGGCTGTCGTGGGCCGTCGGCCTGGCCGCCATGAGCTTCTTCTTCGGGATGGTCGCCTCGGCCGTCGCCACGACGTCATCCGATGCGCTCGAGGATGTCCTCGCCCGGCTCGGCGCCCGTGACAGCGGCCTCGACGCCTACCTGGGAACCTTCTTCCTCATCATCGGAGCGGCGCTCGCTTTTGCCGCCGCCGGCCAGGTCGCCGCCACCCGGGACGAAGAAGCCCAGGGCCATCTCGACACGCTGCTGGTCCATCCCATCGGACGGCTCGCCTGGCTCAGCGGTCGCCTCGCGGTCTCCGCCGCCGCGCTGGCCGTTCTCGGCCTCATCGCCGGTGGCGCCGGATGGGCCGGGGCCGCCAGCCAACACGTCGGCGTCAGCCCGGCCCGGATGGCGGCGGCCGGTCTCAACCTCGTGCCTGCCACGCTGGCCGTCCTCGGCCTCGGCGCCCTCACCCACGGCCTCGCCCCCCGCCGGACGGCGGCCGTTGCCTATGGACTCGTGGCCTGGTCGTTCCTGGTCCAGCTCCTCGGCTCCATCGGGGCCGGGGGCGGCGCACTGCACGACCTCTCACTGTTCCATTACGTCGGCCTCATGCCGGCCGCGCCATTCCGGACCACCGGGGCCGTCGCGCTCGTCGGTCTCGGCGCCGTCGGGATGCTTGTCGGTGCGATCGCCTTCACCCGGCGCGACCTGGTCGAGGCCTGACCGTGACGCCGGCGCCCCGCTCCCGCCAACCGGGCGACCCGGAAGCCGTGCCGGGGGCACGCCGCCCCGGGCTCCGGGAACTCAAGCGCCAGCGCACCCTGACCACCATCCAGACCGAAGCGCTCCGGCTCTTCACCGAACAGGGCTACGAGGCCACGACCTGCGAGCAGATCGCCGCCGCCGCCGAAGTGTCACCAGCGACGTTCTTCCGCTACTTCCCCACCAAAGAAGACGTCGTCCTCGCCGACAACTACGACGACCTCCTGTTCGCCCTCGTCCACGAACGCCCCGCCACCGAACCCCCAGTCCGCGCCGTCCGCCGCGCGACGGCCACTGCCCTCCAGGCCGTCTACGACCTCGACGTCGAGACGATCCGGGACCGCCTCCGCCTCGTGCTCTCCGTACCCGCCCTCCGGGCCCGCCGCTACGAGCAGACCCGGGCCACCGAGACCCTCCTCGCCCAAGAACTGGCCGGCCGCATGGGCGCCACCCCTGAAGATGTCGAAGTGCGGGTCGTGGCGGCCGCCATCGTCGCCGCCCTGGTCGTCGCCGTCGAGGAGTGGGCCGCCCAGGGCGGAGCACTCCCCGACCACATCGACCAGGCCCTCGGCGCACTGGAGAACAAGATCGGATCCCGCCGCCGCCCAACCTGACCTGGCGTCGGACCGGTACGGCCGCGGTTGCTCGCGGCTCACACCTCAGCCGTGCAGTGGGCTGGTTTCCCACACGTTCTCGAAAGAGACGCCGGCTTGGCGGCGGAACAAGGCGTAACGCTCCGCTGGCCCGGTGGACTGTCCCCACAACGAATGACCTGACGAGGAGGCAACCCATGGCCGGCTTGACCACGAAGAGCTTTGGATCAGCTGACGAGGTGCGCACACCTGACAAGACGCGCGTCGAGGTTGTCGAGCTCGGCTCAGTGAAGGCGGCTCGACTGACCCTCCAGCCTGGATGGCGGTGGTCGGAATGCATCAAGCCCGTGGTTGGGGGCGACAGCTGCCAGGCACACCACGTCGGTGTGATCGCGTCTGGCACCATGCACGTCGTCCACAACGATGGCACTGAGAGCGAGGCAAAGCCTGGCGACGCCTACCTCATCGAACCCGGCCACGATGCATGGGTGGTCGGCGACGAACCGGTGGTCTCGTTCGAGTTTGACAGCTCCACCGCGCAGACCTTCGCCAAGCCCTCGTAGGGCCCGTGCGATCCCCTGCCGAGCCGCAGGGGATCGCACGGCCTAATCCGGTTGATCGACGTAGCCGGCAACGTAGCCACAGCGGGAACATCCGCCCCGCGCCGACGCGAAATCACGGAGCGGACTGGCCGTCACGCGAGAGAACCGGTCGGACGCTTGAACCTCTGCTGACCAGCGGAAATGGCTCCGAACCGGGGCCTACCCGGCCCCACTTGGTGGCACTCAAAGTGACGCCCCGGACGCCCTCCGTGCTGCTTTGCAAGCAGGAAGTCGTGGGTTCGAGT
>CAZCVW010000221.1:4666-6063 GCA_964502185.1 uncultured Burkholderiales bacterium | reverse complement strand
CGAGATCCTGTGAGATCTCCAACGCCTGCTCGAGCAGCGCGTCGTCGTCCACGCAGAGGGACACGAGCCCGATCCGCTCCGCCTCCTCCCCGGTGAGCGTGCGGCAGGTGAGCAGGTAGTACTTGGCCTTGGCCATGCCGCAGAGCATCGGCCAGCAGATCGCGGCGTGATCACCCGCGGCGACACCGAGGCGGGTGTGCCCGTCGATGATCTTGGCCGAGGGGGTGGCGATCGACACGTCGGCCAGCAGCCCCACGGCCAGGCCGGCGCCGACCGCCGGACCGGCCATGGCCGAGACGATCGGCTTGGAGCAGTGGATGACGCCATAGACGATGTCGCGGGCTTCCCGCATGACCTTGAGCCGCGCCTCATGATCGTGCGCCATCGACTCGATCAGGGAGAAGTCGCCCCCGGCCGAGAAGACCCCGTCCGCGCCGGTGACGATCACGACCCGGACCTCGGGGTCGAGATCGATGGCGGACCACACCCTGGCCAGCTCACTGTGCTGGTCCGGGCTCACCGAGTTCTTACGGCCCGGATTGCGGAACACGATCCGCAGAATCCCCGGCTCGGGGAACTCGAAATCGAGGCTCGTGTAGTCGCCGTACTTCATGCACTTCCTCCGTACCCATTGGCTGGACTGATTGGCTGCACCTATTGGCTGGGTTCTCAGGCGGGCCACGGCATCGTTCCACAACGGCGGGGCTTCGCTCGCCAACTGAGGCGGTGGGACAATTCGTCCTGTGGGCGAGCTGAGGGTGTCCCGCCGTCGCTGGCCGCCCGGGAACTGGTCCGGAGGATCGTGACGGTGGAACCCGGTCTGCTCCGGGTGGCCGTGGCGACCCCACAGGCGGCCAGTCGGGACGATCAGGTCGAAGGTGTACCAGTGGGGCTTCAGGTTCGGGTCCAAGCGCAGATTCACGTCAAGCCGTAGGCCATCCGCGAAATGGACGACGGCCACTACCCGCAGTTCGCTGACCGATCCCGACCGTTGGCGGGCGACGGTGACGGGGGCGTCGGGAACGAGCCGGTCGCCGCCGAGGCGGGCAAACCAATCGGTGATCCAGAATGCGGCGGTCTCGGGATCCCGCACATGGGCGGGCAGCATCGGTCAGCGGGCGGTGAGGATCTGGTACGACGCCCACGCGCTCCCCCAGGCGTGAAAGTCCTCGCTCTCGTCGAGACGGCCGTCGGCGTCGGTGAACGCCTCGGCGAGGCGCTCCGAGGGGAGCTGATACCGCTCCTCGAAGCGGTCCAGCTCGGTCCGCAGACGGGCGCGCTCGGTGCCCGCATCGACGACAGAGATCCGGAGATCGTGCGAGACGGGAACCGGCTCGGTTGTCATGATCCCAGCTCCCTTCCGAGGCGCTCGACGATCAGTTCACGGATGCCGCGCT
>CAZCVW010000221.1:0-4566 GCA_964502185.1 uncultured Burkholderiales bacterium | reverse complement strand
AAGGCTCTGGAGGACCACGCCGCCCAGGGCCGGCACCACCCGGACGTTGGCTGCGATGGCGTAGTGCTCCCAGGTGGTCGGCCGCACTACGGCCCGCAAGGTCCCGGCCGAGGTCGACCGGCGGGTGGCGGCGTAGAACTCGACGAAGGCGGCGCCGAAGAACCGCTCGGCGGCCAGCTGGCGACCACAGCGACTGGTGCAGGTGGCCGGATCGACGAAGCCCGACGGGCGCTCGACCAGGCCCACGCCCTGACAGCGCGTCTCGGCCGGCCGCTTTTCCAGGGTTCGGAGGCCTAGGAGCTGCTGTGCGGGGTGCTGATCGCGCCGCCATTTTGCAACCCAACGGGTTGCAACTGGGCTCAACCCCCCGACCCGTCCCAGGGCGGGTTGTACTCCCAGTGCCAGGGTTGGTAACGCCGCAGCTCAGGCCACCTTTCCGGGCCGGTTGCGGGGCCGCTTGCAACCCGATTGCAACCCGACGCCGCCGGACGGCAGCGGCTTTGGGCGGACGTTGGTGGACACCGTGCTGGTCGCCGCCGCCCATCGCCGTGACCCAGACTTCGGTTCATACCTCCTGCGCGGGACGGGCGTCGGGGTGCTCGAGTCGGTAGGCTGGTTGCGTTTGTGGCACTTAGCCCGTACGCTCAGCGTAGGAGGCGAGCATCGTGAACGAACCGGCTGAGCAGTTCGAGTTGACCGACGAGGAGCGGACGGTCTTGGCGCGGCTGCTTCCCGAGTCGGGCAAGGGTCCCGTCGTGCTCCGGGCCGGTCAGAAGGATGTCCGTCTCCCGCCGGGTGTGAGCCGGGCGGTGCGCCGCCTCCTCGACCGCCTGGCCGCCGGCGAGGCCGTCCAGATGGTCTCGGCGGACACGGAGCTCACCTCGCGGGAGGCCGCCGAACTCCTCGGGATCTCACGTACCTATCTGGTCCGGCTCGTCGACGAAGGGCGCATTCCCGCCCGCATGGTCGGAACTCACCGCCGGCTCAAAGCGTCAGACGTGTTGGCATACCGACGGGATCGTGAGGAACGGCTCGCCAAGGTGGCGGCCATCGCGCAGGCGGACGCCGAACTCGGCATTCCGTACTGAGCATTCCGCGTGCCGGTCGTCGTCCTCGACACCTGCGTTCTCTTCCCGCCGTCGCTCAGGGACCTGCTCCTCACCCTCGCTGCTCTGGGCACCTACTCGGTGCGATGGAGTGAGGAGATTCTGGCCGAGCTCCACCGCACCGTGACTGAGCGCTACCCGGACATCGATCCGAAGCAGTTCGACAACGCCACCATCGGGGCCATGCGGAGCGCCTTCCCGGACGCGGTCGTGACCGGCTGGGAGGAGGTGGTGGATCAGATGGACAACGATCCCGCCGACCGGCACGTGGCCGCTGCCGCTGTCGCGGCCGGCGCCGACACGATCGTCACGCTGAACGTCGGCGACTTCGCCGGTCGCGTGCTGTCAGACCGCCACATCACGATTGCCACCCCGGGGCAGTTCGTGGGTGCGATTCTCGACGACCTGCCGGAACGGGTCGTGGACGCCGTTCGCGAGATGGCTGCTCGCAAACGAAACCCGCCCATGACCGTCGATGAAGTGCTCGATGCGCTGGCCCGCACACCTGACCTGGTCGGCGTTGTTGCCCGGCTCCGAGAGCTGGTGGAGTGACGGATGACGAAGGTGCAGTCGTACTGGTTGGCCGGGTGACCGGCGGATCAGACGGCGGTCGGTGCCGCCTCGCAGTAGGAGCGAATGGCCACGAGTTCGGTGGCGAGCATTCCGGTCAGCAACTCGTCGAGGCGCTGGGTGACCTCCTCTGCGAACCAGACCTCCCCACAGGCCGGGCACTCGCTGACCGGTACGTCGGTGACGACCGCCACTCGCCCGTCGCGAGTTTCGACGTGCGGGCGCCGGCCGGGGCGCCGATCGCCGTTGTCGCAGTGGTCGCACCGCATCAGCGCCTCCTCCTCCGGTAGTCGGGCCGTCCTGGAGCGGGCTGCTCCAGTTTACGAGGAGCACGAGTTCCTTATGGGCAAGGAACCCGGCCTCTCGGTCATCCCTGCCCGTCGGCCTTCGCGTCGGCGTCGTCGCCGAGGATCAGGCGGGCGACGGTGAGCGCGGCCTGTTCGTCCATGGACGGGAGGACGTGGCTGTAGACGTCCAGGGTGATGCCCACCTTGGCGTGGCCGAGGCGTTCGGAGACGACCTTGGGGGAGACATTCGCGGCCAGGGCGGCGGTGGCGTAGCTGTGTCTCAGATCGTGGAGACGGATCCTTGGCAGGCCCGAACGGATCGCCCGGACCTCGAACCACTTGGAGAACCGCTCGGGGTGGATCGGCCCGCCGTCGTACCAGGTGAAGATGAGGCCGTGTTCCTGCCAGGCGGGGCCCAGAGCGAGGCGTTCCTCGGCTTGACGGGCGCGGTGCGCGCGGAGGGCAGCGATGGTGGCCGGGTCGAGGGCGACCGTCCGCCGGCCTTTGGCCGTCTTCGGCTCCGACACCCGCACCTTCTGGTTGACGACGGTCAGCGTCTGCGCCACGGAGACTCGGCCGATATCGAGGTCGAGGTCGGACCAGCGGAGGCCGAGCACCTCGCCCCGGCGCATCCCGGTCGTGGCGACCACCAGCCAGGCGGCGTACACGCGGTCGTCACGCACGAAGTCGAGGAACGCCCGGACCTCTGCCGGTGTCCAGACCTTCATTTCGGGCGTCTGGGGCTTCGGCGGGTCGGCGAGGTCGGCGACGTTGCGGACGAGGCGCCCCCACCGCACGGCGTCGGCCAGGGCTTTGTGCAGCATCGTGTGGGTGTGCCGAACGGTCTTGGGCGACAGCCCACCCTTGCCGTCACTCCGGCCGCTGGCGAGCAGGTCGGCGTAGAACGCGTTCAGCCTCGCCGGAGTCAAGCTCTGCAGGACGACACCGCCCAGGGCCGGGATCACCCGAACGTTGGCGCAGACGGCGTAGTGCTCCCACGTCGTCGGTCGAACGACCGCCCGCATCGCCGGGAGCCACTCCTCCAGGATGAATTCGCCGAGGGTCATCTTCGAGGCCGCGACGTACGTGCCCTGGTCGACCCGGTTCAGGAGCTCGATCCGAACCCGTTCGGCGTCCTTTCGGGTCCGGTAGCCGGAGTGCCAGCGGCGGATGCGTCTGCCCGTATGGTCCTGGCCAAGGTCGAGCACCACGGACCATGCCTTCCCCCGCTTGATCACCGTGCCCCTCATCGCCGTGCTCCCTTCGTTCTGGAACCGCTGTGATTCTTGGCCCGCCCGGCTCGGCCGTCCATCCCCTGCCGCATCGCGGTGGTGACGTGGGCGGGTGGCAGGGTGCCGTGGAGGAGGAGGGCTTCGCCGGGGAGCATTTGACGCAAGACGTTGGCGGGGGCGAGGGGGACCTGGGCGGGTGACGGTCGTTGGTGTCGGTGGTCGGGGTAGCGGCCGGTGGGGTCGCCGAGGATGCCGGGGACGTGTTCGTGGCCGAGGAGCCGGGTGGCGTAGTCGAGGCCGGCGGGGTCGGACATCCCGGCGAAGAAAAGTTTGGTGAGGTGGTTGGTGAGGATGGTCTCGGCTTGGCGGCCGTAGATGAAGTCGAGCTGCGACTTCGACTGCCACACGGTGACGAGCTGGATCCCGACACCGGCCACGGTGGAGGCCCACTCGGGGAGCTTGCGGAGCGGGGTGTTGGCGGCCTCGTCGAGGACGACGAGGAGGGTGGGGTCGAGGGGCTGCTGACTGCGGATGGAGGCGTCGAAGGCCTGGTCGACGAGGTCGCCGATGAGGCCGCCGAGGACGGGGGCGAGGCGGTCCTGGTCGGCGAGGGGGGCGCAGATGTAGAGGGTGTTCTCGCCGGCGAGGAGCCAGTCGAGGTCGATGTCCGACGAGGTGGAGAGGGCGGCGACGCCGGGGTCGGCCCAGGGCCAGATGGCGGTGCGGGCGGTGGCGTAGATGGATGAGCTGGTGCGGGGGTCCATGTCCCAGAGGCCTTTGAGCCAGGTGTGGACCTGGCGGGCGGGGCCGGCGACCGCGGGGTTGTCGCTGTCGGTGAGGGCTCGGATGAGGGGGGCGACGGTGCCGCTGGTGTCGTCGGTGGGGCGGTCCTGGCCGAGGATCCAGTCGACGATGTCGGTGATGGTCCGGCCGGGGCTGTGGGCGGCGAGCCAGAGGAGGGCGGCGAGGAGGATCTGGGCTTGGTTGAGCCAGTAGGTGCTGTCGTCGTGTTCGCCGCGGGGTGAGGCGTCGGCGAGGGCTTTGGCGGCGGCCTGGGCGCCTTGGATGGTGCCGGCCCGCCGCAGGGGCGTCCAGGAGGAGCTGTGGAGGCCGGTGACGCCGCTGGGGTCGAAGACCTTGATCTCACCCCGGGCGGCGCGGGTGGTGATGGTGGCGGCGAGCAGGTCGGTTTTGACCGAGGAGAGGATGGCGGGGCCTCGCCAGGTTTCGATGCCGGCGATGGCGGCTCGGGTCTTGCCGGAGCGGGACGGGCCGACGAGGGCGACGGCGCCGATGTCGCCTTGGCGGCGGCGGGCCCGCCGGGTTTGGGGGGCGGCGGCGCGGTTTTCGGTGGCGAGGGTGTGGCGTCCG
>CAZCVW010000220.1:0-6088 GCA_964502185.1 uncultured Burkholderiales bacterium | reverse complement strand
GGCAGACCCGCATCATGATGCAGCCGGTGGCGATGAGCGGGGCGGTAGAGAAACCCATCTCCTCGGCGCCGAGCAGGCCGGCGATCACGACGTCGCGGCCCGTCTTCATCTGCCCGTCGACCTGGACGGTGATGCGGGAGCGGAGATCGTTGCGCACCAACGTCTGCTGGGTTTCGGCCAGTCCGAGCTCCCACGGAAGACCGGCCGACTGGATGGACGACAGGGGCGACGAACCGGTGCCGCCCTCGTGGCCGGCGATGACCACGTGGTCGGCGCCCGCCTTGGCCACGCCGGCGGCCACCGTTCCGACGCCGACCTCGGCCACCAGCTTCACCGACACCGACGCCTGCGGATTGGCGCAGCGCAGGTCGTAGATCAGCTGCTTCAGATCCTCGATCGAATAGATGTCGTGGTGGGGCGGCGGGGAGATCAGTTCCACACCCGGCGTCGAGTAGCGCAGCTGGGCGATGTAGTCGCTCACCTTGTGGCCGGGTAGCTGCCCACCCTCGCCCGGCTTGGCCCCCTGCGCCACCTTGATCTGCAGCTGGTCGGCGTGGGCCAGATACGACGTGGTCACTCCGAAACGGGCGGACGCCACCTGGCGGATGGCTGAGCGCCGCTGGTCGCCGTTGGGGTCGGTCACCAGGCGACGCGGGTCTTCCCCGCCCTCTCCGGAGTTCGACCGGCCCCCGATGCGGTTCATGGCCACGGCCAGGGTCTCGTGCGCCTCGGGGGAGATCGACCCCAGGCTCATCGCCCCGGTGGCGAACCGCTTCACGATCTCAGCCGCCGGTTCGACCTCGTCGAGCGGGATCGGTCCTGAGCCAGATGTGGCTGGCGCCTCCCGGAACCGCAACAGCCCTCGCAGGTTGGCCCGCCGGCCGTTGTCCTCGTTGGCCAGCTTGGCGAACGCCGCATAGGCGGTGCGGCTGTCCTCGTCCCGGACGGCGCGCTGCAACTGGGCCACGACGTCCGGGCTCCACTGGTGCACCTCGCCGAAGCGGCGCCAGGCGTAGACGCCGCCGGGGGGCAGGAGGGTCCCGTGACTGGCCGGGCCCGGGGTCCGAGGTGTCCCCGGAGAGTAGGCCCGGGCGTGACGGTCGAGCGCCTCGCGGGCCAGCACCTCGAGCCCCACGCCGCCGATGCGGGAGGCGGTGCCGTGGAAGTGCCGGTCGACGAGGTCCCCGTCGATGCCGACGGCCTCGAAGATCTGCGCCCCGTTGTAGGACTGGATCGTCGAGATCCCCATCTTGGCGAGCACCTTGAGCAGGCCCTTACCGACGCCGGCGACCACGTTGGCGGCCGCCTGCTCCGGGGTGAGACCCCCGGGCAGATCGCCCGAGGCGATCATGTCGGGCAGGGAGTCGAAGAGCAGGTAGGGGTTGACGGCGCTGGCGCCGTAGCCGTGGAGGCAGGCCAGGTGGTGGACCTCGCGGGGCTCGCCGGACTCGACCACCAGGCCGGTCCGCAGCCGTACGCCCCGGCGGACGAGGTGGTGGTGCACGGCCGAAACGGCCAGCAGCGCCGGGATCGGCACCCGCTCCGCGCTGAGCGCCTTGTCGGACAGGATGAGAATGGTTACGCCGATCCCGACGGCGGCCTGCGCCTCATAGCAGATCCGCTCCACCGCCTTTTCCAGGCCGGCCGGTCCTTCGGACAGCGGCCACGTGCAGTCGAGCGTCTCGGTCTCGAAGACGTAATGGTGGACGCTGCGGAGCCGTTGCAGCTCATAGTTCTGCAGCACGGGCTGGTCCATCACCAGCTGGTGGGCGTGGTTGGGCGTCTCCTCCAGGAGGTTGAGCTCCGGACCCACCCCGGTCTGGAGACTCATGACGATGCTTTCCCGGATCGGGTCGATGGCCGGGTTCGTGACCTGGGCGAAACGCTGCTTGAAGTAGCTGAACAGCGAGGGGGCCTGGTCCGACAGCACCGCCAGAGGAACGTCCGAGCCCATGGAGCCGTCCGCTTCCTTGGCCTTGGTGGCCAGCGGCGCCACCAGCACCCGCACGTCCTCGGCGGTCCAGCCGAAGGCCAGTTGCCGGGTTCGCAGCGGTTCGACGGGGCGGAGCCGTTCGGGCACGTCGGGGAGGTCGTCGATGTGGAGGACGGCCTCCTCGTACCACCGGCCGTAGGGTTGGCGGGCGGCGAGGGCGGCCTCGACCTCTCCGTCGGCGAAGACCTTGCCCTGCTCCAGGTCGACCACGAACAGGCGCCCCGGCCGCAGGCGGCCCTTGGCCTCCACCAGGGCCGGGTCGATGGGCAGCGTGCCCGCTTCCGAGGCCAGCGCCACCCAACCGTCCTTGGTGACGACCCAGCGCCCGGGGCGCAGGCCGTTGCGGTCCAGCGTGGCGCCGATCACGCGGCCGTCGGTGAAGCTGACCGACGCCGGCCCGTCCCACGGCTCCATCAGGCAGGCGTGGTAACGGAAGAAGTCCCGGACCTCTTCGGGCAGGTCGTCGCGTCCCTGGTAGGCCTCGGGGATCAGCATCATGAGAGCGTGGGGCAGCGACCGCCCCGCCATCACCAGCAACTCGGCCACGTTGTCCAGCGAGGCCGAATCCGAACCGCCGGGGCGGATGACGGGAAGCAGCTCTTCGAGCCCGGGCCCGAGCAGCTCGGATTCCAGCTGCGAGTGCCGGGCCCGCATCCAGTTCCGGTTCCCCTCCAGGGTGTTGACCTCACCGTTGTGGGCCAGCATCCGGTAGGGGTGGGCAAGCTCCCAGCTCGGGAAGGTGTTGGTGGAGAACCGGGAGTGCACCAGGGCCAGCGCCGACTCGCAGCGCTCGTCCACGAGGTCGGGGTAGTACAGCGGCAGCTGCGGGGCCGAGAGCATGCCCTTGTACACGGTCGTGCGGGACGAGCACGTCGGCACGATCAGCGCCTCGTCGGACGCGATCTCGGCCGAGCGGCGCGCCCGGTACAGCGCCCGTTCGAAGGCGTCCTGGTCGAGATCCGCAGGACAGGCGATGAAGAGCTGCCGGATGTGGGGCGCCGCCGCCCGGGCCACACGGCCGCAGCGTTCGGGGCGGACCGGAACGTCGCGCCAACCAAGGATTTCCAGGCCCTGTCCGATCAGCTTGGCGACGAACAGCTGCTCGAGCGCCGCCCGAAGGCCGCCGTCGGTAGGCAGGAAGAGGACCGCCACGGCGTAGCGGCCCGGCTCCGGCAGCTCGAAATCCACGACGGCCCGGAACAGGCGATCGGGAATCTGGAGCAGCAGGCCGGCACCGTCGCCGGTGTCGGCGTCGGCGCCCTCGGCCCCCCGGTGCTCCATGCAGGCCAGCGAAGTCAGCCCGCGACAAACCGCCTCGTGGGAAGCCACGCCGTCAAGCCGGGCGACGAGCGCGACACCGCAGCCGTCGTGCTCGTATTTGGGGTCGTAGAGGCCCCTCATTGCTTCGAGTGTATGGGCGCCTGCCGTCTTGAACGAAGCCCTGGTCATCCCCAACCAGCCGGCCGCCGCCGCCGAGCCGATCGCAGGGGCCGGCTCGACGTTCGTGGCCAAGATCCTCGGGCCGGCGAAAACTTCCGAATTCGGGCTCAACCGCGCCGCCGAACCGGTCGATGTCCGGGGCATGAACCGTCGGCGGTGCGCCCGTCCCCAGACCTCCCGGCCCACCGAGCTCTCCCCGGGCCCGTCCGAGACCGGGTTTGAGTTCCTCCTGTGGCGCGCCCAGCGGCTGGAGGCCAAGCGGGTGGACGATCTCCTGCTGGCCGAAGCGCAGCGGCAGCTGCGCCTGGAGCGGCTGCCCGACTAGGACCGCGGAAGACGACGATGCCCAAGCCCGGTGACGCCCACCGGGCTATGGCGCATGCTCATCAGCCTGCTGCCCAGCGACGAGGAGCTTTGGATCAGCTACCGACCGGTTCCTGAGCCGGCGCCACGTACTGCTCCTCGGGCAGGTCGGGCTTGAGCTGGCGCCGCCGGATGACCCGCAGGCAGGCATTCCAGCGCAGGATGGCGGAGTCGTCGCCGGCGGGGCGGATGGCCTCGGCCCGGGCGTACTGCTCCATCGTCTCGGTGAAGCGCAGCAGCGCCAGCACAGGGGCGTTGCCCCGTTCCAGATAGGCGCCGGCGTCCCGTTCCATGACCACGGCGGTGTAGTACTGGCGGTCGTACTCGTCGGTGAGGCGGGCCACGTACTGGCGAGCGAGCTCGACCCGGGGCCGCTTCTCGAACCGGAACTGGTCGGAGAGCGCCAGGATGAGCGACACGACCGCTTCCTGGTTGCCGGGGTCCGCCTCGAGGATGTCGAGGCAGACGCTCTCCGCCTCTTCCGGCTCGCCGAGCAACCGGTAGCGACCGGCCTTCTCCAAGGCGTCCGGGATGGACTCCGGGGAGATCGACTTGAACACGAAGTTGTTGGACATGCGCCGAAGGTTAGAGCGCGATGGCCGCTTCAGCCGAGTGCGCGGGTGGCCGGCGTCCAGCCCTGGTCTACAGTCGTCCCTGATGCGGCTGCTCGTGTGCGACGACGACGAATCCATCGGCAAGTTGCTGCACGCCATCTTCAGCCAGGAGGGCTGGGAGGTCGACTACGTCTCCTCCGGCGACCAGTGCATCACCAAGGCCGGGACCACACCGCCCGACGTCATCGTGCTCGACCAGATGATGCCGGGTCTCACGGGCACGCAGACCGCCCGGCAGCTCCGGGCCGACGGCTTCTCCAAGCCGATCGTGCTGTTCTCCGCCTATCTGGGGCCGGAGCTCCGGGCCGATCTCAAAGAGCTCGACCTGATGCCCGTCTCGAAGGTCGACACCCAGGCCGTCGTCCGGATCATCGACGTGCTGGCCGGCCACCAAGTCTAGTTCGTCACGGGTGCGGGACCGGAGTGGCGACCCAAGCGGCTTCGATCTTCGTCAGACCGATATGGCATGTCGCGCAGTACCCGGTGGAGTGCTCGGGAAAGGGCCGATTGCGCCCGGCCCTACGTCCCTGCGGCGTGCTGGCTCCGACCAGAGAGTTTTTACATCGGGGACAGTGAGGGTCTTCTCTCACCCTTCGGCCGGACTGCCGCCGGCTGCGTCGTAACGACCGATCGCCTTCTGGGCCTGCTCCCACGCCCAGGCTGGAAGCGTCGGATTGCGCAGGATCGCCTGCCGCAGAGCGATCGCCAGCTCATCGGCCACGGCCCGCCAGTCAATGTCGGTGGCCGTCGTGGCCGTGCTCGTTCCGGTGTCACGGGTCATGAGGTCTCCCATCGATGGTGATGGCGCACCATGGGCGGGCGACGCTCATCAAAGAAATCCAGCGGATCTCTTTGCCCCACTGTACGGCAACACGACGAGGACGCCGCGAGTGAGGAAGAATTCCTTGAAATAGCCCGTCCCGTATTTCCGCATCGCACGTTACGAATCAAGCCAAAATCAACCTGTGGTGTACGGTCGGAGTGGTACGGCCGAGGAGGTCCGCTTTGTCCACCACCGCCTTTTCGAAGATGACGCTTGCGTCCGCTTGGGCAGCATGGGGGGCGGACGGATCGTCCTCTGCGGGCTTGGATTTTCTTCAGCGAGTAGGGGCTTGGCTGGAGGGAACAGCCGCGCAACTGCGGCGTGATCAGTGGCGGGCGGGATCGAAGCGCCCGACGTCCAATGAGTTGCAGGACCGGCTCCGCCACCATCTGGAGATCGTCGTACAGGATGGGCAGTCGAACTACCTGGAAGGGCTCGAACTGGCCCGTCGGGGGGTCATGGAAGAGATCCGCGGGGCGGCCGCGTCCTAGGCAGGACCGGGGCGCCCCGAATCGGCCGCCAACCGGCCACGATTGTACGGTTCGGTACTACCGATTCCTGATGGAAGAAGCCCGCTCGTGACCGTGCCCCCGCCGCCGCCGTTCAAGGTCGCCGACCTCTCCCTGGCCGCCTTCGGCCGCAAGGAGATCCGCCTCGCCGAGCACGAAATGCCGGGCCTGATGGCCATGCGCCGGGAGTACTGCGACTCGAGGCCGCTCACCGGGGCGCGGATCACCGGCTCGCTGCACATGACGATCCAGACGGCGGTGCTGATCGAGACCCTCACCGCGCTGGGCGCCGAGGTGCGCTGGGCCAGCTGCAACATCTTTTCCACCCAGGACCACGCCGCCGCCG
>CAZCVW010000219.1:3624-6098 GCA_964502185.1 uncultured Burkholderiales bacterium | reverse complement strand
GAGCCGTTCGCCAAGGGCGCCCAGAAGGGCTCCTCGGCCATGCCCCACAAGCGCAACCCGGTGAAGGTCGAGCAGCTCTCCGGGCTGGCCCGGGTCCTGCGGGGCAACCTGGGCGCGGCCCTCGAGAACGTGGCCCTGTGGCACGAGCGCGACATCTCGCACTCGTCGGTCGAGCGGATCATCCTCCCCGATTCGGCCATGCTCGCCTACTACCTGCTCACGAAGTTCACCGAGGTGGTGGAAGGCCTCGAGGTGTTCCCGGAGCGCATGCTGGAAAACCTCGAGCGCTCCTACGGCCTGGTGTTCAGCCAGCCGGTCCTGCTCGCTCTCGTCGGGGCCGGACTGACCCGGGACGCCGCCTACCGCATCACCCAGAAGGCGGCCATGGCGGCCTGGGAGCAGCGCCGGCAGTTCCTGGATGTGCTGCGCGACGACCCCGAGGTGACCGAGCGCCTGTCCCCGGAGCGCTTGGCCGCCTGCTTCGACCTGAAGGCGGCCCTGGCCGAGTCCGGCCGCGTCTTCGACGTGCTGGACGGGCCGGACAACGAGGATTGCGACCCAGAAGGACACCCAGAGGAGACAGCGTGAGTGTCATCGGTCTGCCCAAGGTCCGCTCGGGCAAGGTCCGCGACGTCTACGAGGTCAGCGACGACTACCTGCTCATGGTGGCCAGCGACCGGATCTCGGCCTTCGATGTGGTGCTCGACCAGCCCATCCCCGATAAGGGCCGGGTGCTGACGGGTCTCTCCGCCTTCTGGTTCAACCAGACGACCGATCTGGTGGAAAACCACCTGGTGTCGGCCGACCCGACGGACCTGCCCTCCACCGCCGGGCGGGAGGTGGCCGGCCGGGCGATGCTGGTCCGCGCCGCGCAGCCGATCCAGATGGAATGCGTGGTGCGCGGCTATCTGTTCGGCTCGGCCTGGTCCGAGTACCAGAAGCAGGGCACGGTGAACGGTGCGCTCTTCCCGGCCGGCCTGGAGCAGGCGGCCCAGCTCGAGGAGCCCATCTTCACGCCCACCACCAAGGCCCACGAGGGTCACGACCAGGCCATCACCGTGGACGAGGCCATCACCCTGGTCGGGCGGTCCCGCTACGAAGAGCTGCGGGATGTCTCCATCGCCCTGTACAAGTTCGGCACCCTGATGGCCTCGATGCGGGGGATCATCCTGGCCGACACGAAGCTGGAGTTCGGCGAGCTGTCGAACAACGGTGATCGGCGCCTGGTGCTCATCGATGAGCTGTTCACTCCGGACTCGTCCCGCTTCTGGCCGGCCGACGAGTGGAAGGCGGGCACCTCGCCGCCCTCGTTCGACAAGCAGTTCGTCCGCCAGCACCTCCTTTCCACCGGCTGGAACGGCGAGCCGCCGCCCCCGCCGCTTCCCCCCGAGGTCGTGGCCGGGACCCGGTCCCGCTACATCCAGGCCTACGAGATGCTCACCGAGGAGTCCTTCGACGACTGGTACGGGGGTCCCGAGTGACGGCCCCGGAGCCCGGGGTGTCCCCGAGAAGGTGGGAGGCACGCATCGAGGTCGGCCACCGGCCGGGAATCCTTGACCCTCAAGGCGGTGTGATCGAGCGGGCGCTGCCCGCGCTCGGGTACGGGAACGTGTCGCACGTGCGCGTCGGCAAGAGCATCCGCCTGGTGGTGGAGGCGCCCGACGAGGTCGCCGCCCGCGCCCAGGTCGAGGAGATGTGCCAGAAGCTTCTCGCCAACCCGGTGATCGAGACGTTTTCCATCCTCCTCGAACCCGTAGTGCAGACCGGGCAGGTCGGCTCATGAGCGGCCGTGTCGGTGTCGTGGTGTTCCCGGGCACGAATTGCGAAGCGGACGTGGCCTGGGCCATCGAGGCCGTCGGTGGCTCGGCCCAGTTGCTGTGGCATGCCGAGCCCCGCCTCGGTGATGTTGATGCGATCGTGCTACCCGGTGGATTTGCCCATGGTGATTACCTCCGTACCGGGGCCATCGCCCGATTTTCGCCGGTCATGGAGGCGGTGGCATCGTTCGCCGCCGACGGCGGTCCAGTGGTCGGCATCTGCAACGGCTTCCAGATCCTGACGGAAGCCGGATTGCTTCCGGGCGCGCTGCAGAAGAACGCCGGGTTGAAGTTCCGCTGCGAGACAGTGGAAGTCAGGGTCGAGTCCACGGACACCGTCTTGACCGAGCAGGCACAACCGGGGCAGATCCTGCGTATCCCGATCAACCACTTCGAGGGTAACTACACCTGTGACGCGCCGACTCTGCGGCGTATGGCCGACCAGGGCCAGATCGTGTTCCGCTACGTCGATAACCCCAATGGCAGCATCGACGACATTGCCGGCATCAGCAACGAGCGCGGCAACGTCGTCGGTCTGATGCCGCATCCGGAACGGGCCTGTGAGGCCGTTCTGGGCTCCACCGACGGAGCCGTACTGCTCCGGTCGCTGTTGGCCGCCGCTTCTGTCGGGGTCTAGAGGCCGTGGCCGAAGCCCGC
>CAZCVW010000219.1:0-3524 GCA_964502185.1 uncultured Burkholderiales bacterium | reverse complement strand
GGTCGCTGTTGGCCGCCGCTTCTGTCGGGGTCTAGAGGCCGTGGCCGAAGCCCGCACCGAACTGCTCGAAGCCCTGCGCCGCTATTCGCTGCGCACCGGCGAATTCACGCTGGCTTCGGGCCGCCGCTCCAACTGGTATCTCGACGCCCGCCAGGTCACCTACCGGGGCGACTGCCTGGAGACCGTCGGACGGGCCGTCGTGGAGGCGTTGCCGGGAACCACGTTCGACTCCGTGGGCGGGCTCACCCTGGGCGCCGATCCCGTCGCGCTGGCGGTGGCCCTGGTGACCGGCCGGCGGTCGTTCTCCGTGCGCAAGGAAGCCAAGGGCCACGGGGCCGGCGGGCGCATGGCCGGGGCCGTGCAGCCGGGCGACCGCGTCCTGGTGGTCGACGACGCGGTGACCACCGGCGGCTCCACGCTCGCCGCCATCGAGGCGATCCTCGACTACGGCTGCGAAGTCGTGGCGGTGTCCTGCCTGCTGGACCGGGGCGGGGAACTCGGCGCCGCGCTCGAGACGCGGGGCATCGCCTTCTTCCCCGTACTCGGGGCTCCCGATCTGGGTTTCGCTTTCGGTTCTTGAGCGTTCCGGCTGCTTCAGGCGCCCCGGGTGATGCCGGCTTTGCGCAGCACGTCGGCCGGTACGCCCAGCGCCCGCCAGGCGGCGTGGGTTACACCCTTGCGCTCGCCGTAGCTCTTGGCCGCCGCGAGAAAGCCTTTTTCGAACTCAGTGAGGTCGGTTTTGGCCTTGAGGCTCTCGAGCTCCGTCTGAAGGTTCAGCCGTTCCTGGATCAGGTGGAGGCGGGTCAGCGGGTCGGCATCGAGCAGGCGAACCTCGATCGTTTCGAGCCGCTTGCTGATTGAATCAGACGTCCGCTTGCGGCCCCGCTTGGGCCGGTTCTTCTCCAGCGCTTCGAGGTAAAGCCGAACGCCCCGGCCTTGCTCCCGCCCTTCGGCGAGCGCCTGCTTGTGGTCATCGGACATCGGCGAGCGCTTGCGGGTCTTCGTTGCGGTTGCCTTGGCAGCCATTTCCGCTCCTGCGTGAGGGGAACCGGGGAGTTGGTGATGTGTAGCACACATCTTGCAATGACTTCGAGATATAGACAAGTGCACCCCCCAGGTTAGTGGTCTTTTTGTCCGACGGCGCCGAGGGGAGGATCGCCCGAATAGGCTGACGGGCTATGGAGCCGTCGCACCGCCTGCTGGGTCTCACCGACGAGGAACTCGACGCCATCATCGGGCTCCTCGGGCGCGACCCGTCCCACCTTGAACTCGCCATGTTCTCCGTGATGTGGTCAGAGCACTGCTCCTACAAATCGTCGCGGCGCCACCTCGGCCGTTTCCCCACCGAGGCACCCCATGTGCTCGTCGGCCCGGGTGAGGGGGCCGGGGTCATCGACGTGGGCGACGGGGACGCGGTGGCCGTGCGCATCGAGAGCCACAACCACCCATCGGCGGTGGAGCCCCGTCAGGGCGCCGCCACCGGAGTCGGCGGCATCATCCGTGACGTGTTCTCTATGGGCGCCCGGCCCATTGCCCTTATGGACTCGCTGCGTTTCGGCCGTCTGGACTCGCCCCGGAACCGGTATCTGCTCGAGGGGGTCGTCGCCGGTATCTCGAGCTACGGGAACTCGGTCGGCGTGCCCACCGTGGGCGGCGAACTCGTCTTCGACGACTGCTATTCGGCCAACCCGCTCGTCAATGTGTTCTGCCTGGGGGTACTGCCCCAGGAACGGCTGGTGCTGGCCCGGGCGGAGGGGGAGGGCAACCTGGCCGTCCTGCTCGGTGCTTCCACGGGCCGGGACGGCATCGGTGGGGCGAGCGTACTGGCGTCCGCCCAGTTCGAGGAGGGGGACGAGGACAAGCGACCCTCCGTCCAGGTGGGCGACCCCTTCGAAGAGAAGAAGCTCATCGAGGCCTGCCTGGCGCTGCTCGAATCGGGCCTGGCCGTCGGCGTGCAGGATCTCGGCGCCGCCGGGCTGTGCTGCGCCGCGTCCGAGACGGCGGCCAACGCCGGGGCCGGGATGGACGTCGACGTCGACCGGGTGTTCCGTCGGGAGCCGGGCATGAACCCGGTTGAAGTCATGACCTCCGAGAGCCAGGAACGGATGCTGACCATCGTGCGGCCCGACGACCTGGACGAGGTGCTCGACCTCTGCCGGCGGTGGGAGATCCGGGCCGGTGTCGTCGGCCGGGTGACTTCCGCCGGACGCTTCCGGGTCTACTCCGGCATCGACCTGGAGGGCGGCGGCCCCGGCCCTGACGCCGTGCCGCTGGCCGACGTCCCGGTGGCCAGCCTCGGCGAGGGCCCGGTCTACGACCGGCCGCTGCGCCGCCCCGAGGGCCACGACGCCCTCATGATGGCCGACCCCTGGCGCCCACTCTCCGGCCGGTTCCCGGCGGGCACGGACCTCGGACCGGAGTTGCTGGCCCTGCTGTCGACGCCCGGGATCGGGGACTCGTCGTGGGTGTGGCGCCAGTACGACCACCAACTGTTCCTCAACACCGTGGCCGGACCCGGCAGCGACGCCGCCGTCCTGCGCTTGAAGGGCGCCGGGCTCGCCGGGACGGGGAAGGCCCTCGCCATCTCCACCGACGGGAAGGCCCGATTCTGTGCCCTCGACCCCCGGACCGGTGGAGCGCTGGCGGTGCTGGAGGCGGCCCGCAACGTCGCCTGCGCCGGCGCCCGGCCCATGGCGTTGGTCAACTGCCTCAACTTCGGGAACCCGGAGCATCCCGAAGTGATGTGGCAGTTCTCCGAAGTGGTGGACGGGATGTCGGACGCCTGCCGGGCGCTCGATCTCCCGGTGGTGGGCGGCAACGTGAGCTTCTACAACACCTCGGACGGCGCCGACATCGACCCGACGCCGGTCGTCGGCGTGGTCGGGCTCATCGACCGGCTCGACAGCCCCGTCCCCGGCACCCGGCTGGCCGCCGGTGAGCGCCTGGTGGTGCTGGGCGACACCGCCGCCGAGCTGGGCGGTTCGGAGTGGGCCGCCCGACACGGCCTGGTGACCGGCTCGCCGCCCATCGCCGCTCTCGACGCCGCCCGGCGCCTCCACGAACTCACCGCCGCGCTGGTCACCGAGCGCATGGTGGCCGGCATCCACGACTGCTCCGACGGCGGCTTGGCCGTCGCCCTGGCCGAGATGGCCATCGGGGGTGGGTGCGGGTTCGTGGCGCAGCGGCCGGGCCGCCTGGCCGATCTGGTCCCGGCCGCCGCCTGCTTCTCGGAGTCGGCGTCGAGGGTGGTGCTGGCGGTCACGGCCGCCCGGGTCGACGAGGTGCTCGACCGCGCGGAGGCGGCGGGGGTGACGGCCACCGAGATGGGGGTCGGGGGCGGGGACCGGTTGGTCGTCGAGGGCGCCTTTGACGTGAGCCTCGAAGAAGCCCAGGCGGCTTGGCGAGGGGCGATCCCCTCGGCGTTGGGCGTTGCGGTGCTGTGAGCTTTTCTGTTCAGGCGGGGCGGCGGGCTTCGAGTTGGGTGAGGAGCTCGTCGGGCACGGCCAGATCCCCGGTCCCCGTGC
>CAZCVW010000218.1:0-6116 GCA_964502185.1 uncultured Burkholderiales bacterium | reverse complement strand
AGGAGTGGCGGCCGCAGCCGCGTCCGGGGCCCCGGCGACCGGGGGGGCAGCCTGGGCCGAAGCCTGACTCTGAACTTCGAGCGCGGCCCGCTGGGCTTCGCTCCCCCCACAGGCGGCACCAACGAGTCCTAGTGTCAGTAGGGCCAGCGCGTAGCGCGACGCCATACCGTTCCTCCCCTCGCGAGGGCCGCAAGCGACCCATTGCTCCCCTTTTCAACCAAAGGTACGAGTGACCACCGCGAGGGACCCCCGTAACGCTTACGGGTTCACATACGGAATCAAAGCTCGGCGAGGCGCCGGGCCAGTTCGCTGCGGGAGCCGACGCCGAGCTTCGTGTAGACGCTGGCCAGATGGCCCTCGACGGTGCGTCGGCCGATGAAGAGCTGATCGGCGATCTCCTGGGCGGTCAGGCGCTGGGCGGCCAGCCGGGCCACTTCACGTTCCCGGGCGGTGAGGGCGCTGGCGCCGAGAGCGGCGTCGGCCGCCCGGCGGCCACCCTTCCCCAGTCCGCGCAGCACGGCCAGAGCCCGGTCCCGGCGCCACACCGCCCCGCACGAATCGAAGGTGGCGGCCGCCTCCTGCATGGCGGCGAGGGTCTCGTGCGGGTCCTCGACCGAACGACCGAGCGTGTCGAGCGCCCGGCCCCGCAACACCGGATAGGCCAGGGGCCGGAGGAGGCCGACCGCCTCCCGGGCCGGTTCGACCGCTTCGGCCGGTCGCGCCTTGGCCAGCTCGGCCCAGGCCCGGGCGATGCCGGCGAGGGCCCGGTGCAGGTCCCGGTCGACCGTCTTCCCGATCTCCTCCAGCTGGGCGGCCGCCTCGTCGGCGGCGCCGACGTCGCCCGTCTCGGCTGCCACCTCGGCCACGTCGAGGAGCAGCGGGGCGGCGAAGGGCAGGGCCCCCATACGCAGCATCCCGGCCGCGGCGCGGCGCAGCAGGGGCAGGGCCTGGTCCAGCCGTCCCTCCCGCCAGGCCAGGACCCCTTCGGCGTGGACGGCGACGTCGGAGGCGAACCACCAGCGGCGCCCGGAGTAGACGCTGCGGGCCGCGGCCAGGTGCCGAGCGGCCTCGGCCAGGCGGTCCGTCTCCAGGCACGACAGCGTGGCCGTGCAGGCGGCCAGGCCCCGCCGCAGGCTCAGCCCTCCGGGGTGGAGAGCGATCACCTCCCGGGCGCAGGCCAACGAGCCGGCGAAGTCGCCCGCCAGCCAGCGCACGTGCGATTCGAGGTCCAGCACGTTGGATTCCCGCCAGCCCGGATTGGCCGCCTTGGCCTCGGCGAAGAGGGGCAGCGCCTCCTCCACCCGGCCTTCGAAGCCGAGCGACCACCCGAGGGACATGAGGCCCCACGTCACCCGGTAGAGCCGGCCCGTCTGCTTGGCCATGGCGACGGCCCGCCGGCCGTGCTCCTCGGCGTCCCCGAAATGGCCGAGATAGAAGGCGGCCGTGCCCAACACCCCGACGGCCCGGACGGCGGAGTCCTCGTCCCCGGCCGCCTCGGCCTCGGCCAGCACGTCGGCGGCCCCCTTCTCCAGGGCGACGAGGTCACCGCCGATCCCGAGTGTGTAGGCGAGTTCCAGCCGGGCCGAGAGCGACTTGGCGTGCTCGCCGGCCTGCTCGTACAGATCGATGGCCTGGCGAGCCACCTTCTCGGCTTCGTCGAGTTCGCCCGTCCCCCAGGACAGGAAGCTCGTCAGGCGCGACTTCACGGCCGCCCGCCGGAGCAGGTCGGGGCTCTCGGCGGTGAGGGAGTCGATCTGGCGCAAGGCCGTCACCGCCGCCCGCGTGTCGGCGTCGGCCCGGTGGTCGCTGACCCAGTCGGCTTCCGGCGACAGGGCGTCGGCCACCGTCAGCCAGCCGGGGTCGCCCGGAGGCAGCAGCTCGACGAGCCCGCCCAGGATCTTGAGGCCCTCCCGGTACGCACCCCGCTCCTCGGCCTGGCGGAGCGCCCCCCGGAGCACCTCGAGGGCCTCGGCGTCGCCCGCTTCGGCGGAACGGGCGAAGTGGAGGGCCGCCTCACCGAGCCGGCCGACGATGATGAGGGCCCGGCCCACCTGGCGGTGCAGGGCGAGGCGGCGGGCGCCGCCGATCCCCTCGTAGAGGGTCTCGGCGATGACGGGATGGGCGACCTCGTAGGTCAGCTTGCGATCCCGCTCCTCTTCGGCCACGAGCCGGGAGCGCACCAGTTGGGCGAGCGTGGGGGCGAGCTCGTCGAGCGGCCGGCCGGTGCAGCGGACCAGGTCACCGATCTCCACCCGCCCGCCGGCCACGGCCAGGACGTCGAGGAGCTCCTGGGCCGGCTCGTCGAGGAGCTGCGTCCGGGCCCGCACCCGGTCGGTGAGCTCCTCGGGCAGGGAACCGAGCGAGGGCCGCTCGAGGTCTCCTCCCTCGTCCCGCAGGGCCCGGAGCAGGCCGGTGGCGAACAGGGCGTTGCCCCGGGAGCGCTCGGTCACCCACTCCAGCAGCCGGTTGCCGACGGGCTGCTCGAGCACGGTCTCGGCCAGGGCCCGGATTCCCTCCGAGTCGAGCGGTCCCAGTTCAAGGCGGTGCAGGAGGTCGTCCTGACCGAGTTCCAGGAGCACCCGGTTGGCCACCGGCACGTCGGCCAGTTCCCCGGGCCGGGCCGATGCGATCACGAGCACGCTGGCGCTCTGGAGGTTCTGGGCCAGGTAGCGCAGCACCTCCCAGGACGAGGCGTCGGCCTGGTGGACGTCGTCGAGGACGACCACCACCGGGGCGGTGGCGGCCAGGTTGGCGAGGAGGACGGTCAGGCTCTCCAGCAGCCGGGGCCGGGGCGGCTCCCGCTCCGGCACCGACCCCCGCACGGCGGCCACGCTCCGCAGCAGGCTGGCCAGATCGTCGAGCAGGCCGCCGCACAGCCGGTGGAGCTCCGGGATGGAGAGCGCCCGGAGGTGGCGCTCGAGGGCCTCGACCCACAGGCCGAAGGAGGCGGTGGCCGAGAGTGGGTGGGCCCGGGCGGAGAGGGCGATGCACTCGCCCCGGTGCCGCTCGAGGACCTCCTCACCGAGCCGGGTCTTCCCGACGCCGGCCTCGCCGATCACGAGGACGCAGCGGAACTGGCCGGAGGCGGCCAGGGTCCACTCCGCTTCGAGCTCGGCAAGCTCGCGGGCGCGTCCAACAATCCGTGTCTTGACCGCCACGTCCCCCCTGACGCCGGTTGACGTCCGACATTATTGCGGTGTCGCCTGCGAGGGGCAGTCGCGGCGGCGTGGCGCTTCGTGCCGCGCTGAAGGCTTTTTACGGTAGGCGGGTTCAAGGGGTCCACGAACCGGTTGACTGGGGGACCTCGATGGATTTCGCCCCGGCACCGGTACGCCCCCCCTCAGAATGAACAATCGCTCAGCGCGGGCGGCATTTGAGAGTAAACGCCCACTCTTGTCGCTGCAATCAGTCCGGGCGAAGCCGCTCGCCCATCCCGGCGACCACGTCGACGTACTCCTCTATCATCTCGAGGAGGACCTGGCGGGCCGGCTTGACCGAGCGCAACGAGCCCACCACCTGGCCGACGAAGTAGTTGGCCAGGGCCGTGGCGCCGGGCGACCCGGCCGACGCGGCCCGGGCGATCCGCCGCTGGGCGTCGGCCACCAGGATCGGCTGGAGGGGCATGGGCAGACAGCCGGGAGAGGCGGGCGAGTCCCAGGCGTCCGTCCAGGCGCTCTTCAGCTGACGGGCCGGCTTCCCTGTGAGCGAACGGGACCGGACGGTGTCGCTGGAGCTGGCGTGGAGGAACTTCTCCAGCACCACCGGGTGGGTCTCGGCCTCCTGGGTGGTGAGCCACACCGACCCCGTCCAGACGCCCTGGGCGCCCAGCGCCATGGCCGCCGCCATCTGGCGGCCGGAGGCGATACCGCCCGCCGCCAACACCGGGGTCGGGGCGACCGCGTCGACGATCTCGGGGACGAGGACCATGGTGGCAATCTCCCCGGTGTGACCTCCCGCTTCGTAGCCCTGGGCCACGATGATGTCGACGCCGGCCGCCTGCTGGCGCTCGGCGTGGAGGGGCTTGCCGACGAGGGCGGCCACGGGGATGCCCCGGGCATGGGCGGCTTCGACCATCTCCGGCGGTGGCGCGCCGAGGGCGTTGGCCACCAGGCGGACAGGGTGACCGAGCGCCACTTCGATCAGGCGCAGCGCCCCCTTGGCGGTCAACCCGTCGGCCGCGCCGCCGAAGGCCGACACCTCGCCCCGCCCGGGCACGGGCGGCACCCCGTGGCGGTCGAGCAGGTCGTCGACGAAGGCCCGGTGCTCGTCGGGGATCAGGCCCCGCAGCCCGGAGGCGTCGCCGAGATCGGCGCCGGCCAGCGTCTCGGGCACGAGCACGTCGACGCCGTAGGGCCGGTCCCCCACCACCTCGTCGATCCAGCGCAGCTCCACGTCGAGCTGCTCGGGGGTGTGGGCGGCGGCACCCAGTACGCCGAACCCGCCGGCCCGGGAGACCGCCGCGACCACGTCCCGGCAATGACTGAAGGCGACCACGGGATACTCGACGCCGAGCAGATCGCAGATCTGGGTGTGCATGATGATGAGGGTAACGAGCGAGCACCGGAGGAGTTGAGGTGACCGAGACCGAGCAGTTCCGCACCGCCCTGCGCATCTGCCCCCTCTGCGAAGCGGGCTGCGGCCTGGAGGTGACCCTGGCCGGCGACCGGGTGAAGCGCATCCGGGGCGATCGGGACGACGTCTTCAGCCACGGCTACCTCTGCCCCAAAGGCCCGACGCTCGGCCACCTGCACGACGATCCCGACCGGCTACGACGTCCGGTCGTTCAGCGCGACGGCCGCTTCGTGGAGGTGGGCTGGGAGGAGGCCTTCGCCGAAGTGGAACGGCTGCTCATGGGCGTCGTCGAACGCCACGGCCGAGGCGCCCTGGCCGCCTACGTCGGCAATCCCAACGTCCACAACCTGGCCGGGCAGCTGTACCTGAAGCCACTCATCAAGGCGCTCGGCACCACCAACGTGTTCTCCGCCTCCACCGTCGACCAACGACCCAAGGAGATCTCCTCCACCCTGATGTTCGGCACTCCGCTCACGGTGCCGGTGCCCGACCTCGACCGCACCGACCACATCCTCCTGCTCGGAGCCAACCCCTACGCCTCCAACGGAAGCCTGGCCACCGCCCCCGACTGGCCCGGGCGACTCGAGGCGGTGCTGGCCCGGGGCGGGCGGATCGTCGTCGTCGACCCGCGCCGCACCCGGACGGCCGGAGCCGCCTCCGAGCACGTGCCGATCCGGCCCGGCACCGACCCCTTCCTGCTCATGGCCATGGTGAACACCCTGGCCGCCGAGGGGCTGGTGGACCCCGGCCCCGCCGGCCCGTACCTCTCCGGCGTCGACGAGGTCACCCGCCTCGCCGGACCGTTCACCCCGGAGGCGGTGGCCGGCGTGACCGGCGTCCCCGGCGCCACCACCCGGCGCCTGGTGATCGAGCTGGCCGGCGCCCGCCGTGCCTGCGTCTACGCCCGCATCGGCACGACCACGGCCGAGTTCGGCACGCTCAGCTCGTGGCTGGTCGACGTGCTCAACGCCCTCACCGGCAACCTCGACCGGTCCGGCGGCGCCATGTTCCCGAAGGCGGCGGTGGGCGCGGCCAACACCCGGGGCGCTCCCCGGTACGGGCGGGCGGTGCGCCTAGGGCGTCACCGCAGCCGGGTCCGGGGCCTGCCCGAAGCTCTGGGCGAGCTTCCCGTGGTGTGCCTGGCCGAGGAGATCACCACACCCGGGGTCGGGCAGGTGCGCGGCTTCGTCAGCGTGGCCGGCAACCCGGTGCTGTCGACCCCCAATGCCGAGCGCCTCGACGCCGCCCTCGCCTCGCTGGAGGCCTACGTGGCCGTGGACATCTACGTCAACGAGACCACCCGCCACGCCGACGTGATCCTGCCTGGCCCCTCGCCCCTGCAGCGGGGTCACTACGACATCTTCCTGTCGCAGCTGGCCATCCGGAACGGGGCCCACTACACCCCGCCGGTCCTGCCGCTCGACGCCGGTCAGCTCGACGAGTGGGAGGTGCTGGCCAAGGTGGCGCTCATAGCCGCCGGCCAGGGCGCGACCGCCGACCACCACGCCGCCGACGACCTGGCCGTCGCCGCGCTGGCCGCCTCG
>CAZCVW010000217.1:0-6117 GCA_964502185.1 uncultured Burkholderiales bacterium | reverse complement strand
GGCCCCGGCGGCAAGTTCGGCGGCCGCGGGCCCCGCGGCGAGCGCCCCGCCCCGCCGGCCGGCTCCAACAGCAACAGCTCCACCAGCAACTCGGGAGCCACCACCTCGGCCTGAGTTCTCAGCCGTTTGTCCCCCGAAGGCGGGTCGTCCGGACACCGGGCGGCCCGCCTTCGCACTCCTCGTCGGGCAGCGGGATGGTCCGGAACCACCTCCACAACACGACGTCGTAGACGCCCTTGACGACACCGGCCACCACGAAGGGCAGGGCAGAGGCGATCGACAGAGCCGCCCCGGCCAGCGCCGGCCCGGCCGGACGGGTCAGATAGCGGGCCGAGTTGGTGACCGCCGACGCCGCGGTGCGCTCGCCGGGCGTCACGAGGGCCATCACGTAGGCCTGGCGGGTCGGCACGTCCATCTGCGACAGCGCCACCCGGGCGAGCAGCAGGCCGACGGCCACACCCAGATTGGGAGCGGCCGGGATCAGCGCCAGCAACACGTTCGACGGCAGATGGGTGAACACCATGGTGGCCAGCAGCCCGTAGCGCTCGGCCAGCCGGGGAGCCACCAGGAACGACGCCGTCTGGAGTACTCCGGCCACGGCGAAGACGGCGCCCATCGTGCCGGGCGAGGCGCCGAAGCGGCGGGCGAACCAGTAGACGATGAACGACTGGACCACGAAGCCGCCGCCGAAGCTGTCCAGGGCGAACAGCGCCCCCAGCCGGTAGACCACCGGCCGGCTCGGCCCGAGGAGCTGACGGCCCGGGCGTCCGGCCGGGCCGTCAGCGGCAGGCTCAGCGCCTGACGGCGCAGCCCCTGCCGGTTCGACGGCCGGCGAGAGGCGCGTGGCCGCCGCCGCGCCGCCCAGCGCGATGGGAACGAGTACCAGGAACCAGCGTTGATCGGCCGGCGCACCATCCCACAGGCTGCGGGCGACGCCGGGCAGGCCGGCGGCCAAAGCCCCCAGCGAGCCGGCTGCGGCGGCCACCGCGTTGTAGACGCCGAACCCCCGCACCCGGGCGTGCCCCGAGAGTCCCGAGGCGAGCATCGCCTGCTCCAACGACGTGAACGGGCCCGACTCGACGACTTCGGTGGACAGCGCGCCGAACAGCGCGACCGCCACCAGCACCCACGGGTTCTCGGCGAAGGCGAAGGCGGCACCGCTCAGGGCCAGGACGACGTAGAGCGCCAGGTAGCTGCGGCGCCGCCCGAACCGGTCGCCCCACCGTCCCACCGCCAGGGAGGCGAGCACCGTACCGACGAGGACCGCGGTGAGGACCGCGCCCACCTCCGGGCCGGAGAACCCCTTCGTTTCGAAGCTGGTGCCGAGCAGCACCGCCCCGAAGCCGTAGGCCGCGGCCCGGAGCGCCTGGGCACCCAGAACGAGACGGGCGTCGCCCGACAAGCGGGCGAGGCCGGTCACCGCTGGTCGCTGAGCGCGTCGCGCAGAACGGCGAGGCGCTCGGGAGCCACGCGGTAATAGACCCAGCGCCCGCGCTTCTCCCGGGTGATCAACCCGGCGTCCGTCAGGACCGACAGGTGATGGCTGATCGTCGGCTGGGAGCGGCCGACCGGCTCCACCATGTCGCAGGCACAGGCCTCGCCGCCCGAGGCGTTGGCCACGATGGACAGCAGCCGAAGCCGGGCGGGATCGGCCAGCACCTTGAAGGCGGCGGCCAGGTCCTCGGCCTCCGCCTCGCTCAAGGCGCCGGCCAGCAGGGGCTCGCAGCAGTTCTCGATCGGTCGTACGTCCACGGCGGTGCACCTCGCAGTTACACATTGACTGTCATCGATGTGTGTGTCAGGGTGAGCTCAATACATCGACCACCGTCAATATAGACCGTCTATCTAGACCGTCGGGAGGCCCACATGGCTCGTGTCCAACTCGCCCTCAACGTGACCGACGTCGACCAGGCCGTGGAGTTCTATTCCAAGCTCTTCGGGGTCGAGCCGGCCAAACGCCGGCCCGGTTACGCCAACTTCGCCATTGCCGAACCGCCCCTCAAGCTCGTCCTGCTCGAGAGCGAGACGGCGGGCGGCACGCTCAACCACCTCGGCGTGGAGGTCGCCACGGCCGGAGAGGTCCGCGCCACCACGGCCCGGTTGAGCGGTACCGGTCTCGAAACCGCCACCGAGGACGAGGTGGACTGCTGCTACGCCGTCCAGGACAAGGTGTGGACCACCGACCCTGACGGGCTGGCCTGGGAGCACTACGTCGTGCTGGCGGACTCGCCGGTGCCGCTGACCGACTGCAACACATCGTCGCCCTGCTGCCCCTCGTGAACCGCGTCGCGTGACATAAGGGTCACCTAACGGTACGGTTGAGGCATACCTCTATGACCGAGCTGCGGGCATGACCAAGCGGGACGACACCTCCGGCCGCCATCCCACCGTCTTCGTCTGTCGCGAGTGCAAGGGTCACGGCTCGCTCTCCCGCTTCCTGCATGAGAAGACCGAGGCGCGTATCCGGGAAGTGGGCTGTCAGGACGTCTGCAAGGAACCGGTGTGCGGTCTGCGGGTCGACGGTTCACAGGAGTGGTTCGGCGGGATGGACGACAAGACGCGCCAGAAGGCTCTGGCCCAACTCTTGGCGGACTCCCGCCACACCGACCTGCCCGGCCCGCTGGCGAAAGCCCGGATGCGGAAGCGGTCGGGCAAGGCTCCTCGCTGATCCGCGCGCCGTGGCATAATCCATATGAATGGAAACTGATCTAGATCCCGGAGTGACCGGAGTGACCGAGCGGCTGAGGGCCGCCTCGGAGCCGCTCCGCTGGCGGATCCTCGAGCTGCTGGGTCGTGAAGAACTGTGCGTCTGCCATCTCGTCGAGCTCCTCGACGCACCGCAATCCCTGGTGAGTCACCATTTGCGGGTCCTGCGCGAATCCGGCCTGGTGGAGTCGGAACGGTTCCGGTACTGGACCTACTACCGGCTGCGCCGCGAGTCCTTGGTGCAGCTCGGCCATCAGCTCACCGGCCTCGCCGGCACCTCCCCCGAACCCGGCACCAGCCGCCGCCAGTGCTGCTGAGATGACAGGGCTGCTGAGATGCCTGGACCACTGATATGACGGGCCCCGTCACGCTCGGCCGTTGCGCCGTGGCCGAGGCGGTGGGCACGGCGCTGCTGGTGGCGGTGGTCGTCGGCTCGGGCATCTTCGCTCAGGAGCTCTCGCCGGGTGAGAAGGGCCTCCAGCTGCTGGAGAACTCCACCGCCACCGCCCTGGGCCTCGTGGCCCTGATCCTCGCCTTCGGGCCGGTGTCCGGCGCCCATTTCAACCCGGTGGTGACCCTGGCCGACCGGCTCTTCGGCGGGCTCGACAACCGGCGCGCCGCCGCGTACATCGCCGCCCAGGTGGTCGGTGGGTGCGTCGGAACGGTTCTCGCCAACCTGATGTTCGACCTGCCCGCCGCGCAATGGTCGACCACCACGCGCTCGGGAGGACACCTCTGGCTGGCCGAGTCTGTGGCTACCTTCGGGCTGCTGTCCGTCATCTTCGGGGTCGTACGGTCGGGGCGGGCGAGCGCCGCACCCTTCGCCGTCGGGGGCTACATCGGCGCCGCCTACTGGTTCACCTCGTCGACCAGTTTCGCCAACCCGGCGGTCACCGTGGCCCGCACGTTGACCGATACCTTCGCCGGGATCAGGCCGTCGTCCGTCCCGCCCTTCGTGCTGGCCCAACTCGCCGGCGGCCTCGCCGCCGTGGCGCTCGCCCTCTTCCTGCACCCCTCCCTGCCCGAAGCGGCGGACCAGGTCATCCTCCCCCACGAACCCGGCTGACCGAGAAGGAGCCGACCATGGCCGACGAGAACGACGCCGTCCCCACCGTCCTCTTCCTCTGCACCCACAACGCCGGCCGCTCGCAGATGGCCATGGGCTTCTTCAACCACCTGGCCGCCGGGCGGGCCGTCGCCGTCTCGGGCGGCTCGGCGCCCGCCGAGGGGGTGAACCCGGCCGCGGTGCAGGCCATGGCCGAGGTCGGCATCGACATCGCCGGCGAGACCCCCAAGCGCTGGACGGAAGACGGGGTGCGGGCTGCCGACGCTGTCATCAGCATGGGTTGCGGCGACACCTGCCCCGTCTTCCCGGGCAAGCGCTACCTCGACTGGACCCTCGACGACCCCCACGGGCAGGGCGTGGAGTCGGTCCGCCCGATCCGGGACGAGATCGAGCGCCGGGTCCGCACGCTGCTGGACGAGCTCGGGGTGCCGGCCCGAACCTGACCGACCGGCCAAGCCGCCTACCAGGGGCCGACGCCGCCGATGCGCTCGGGCGTGATCCGGATCACGACACCGGGCGGCGGGTCGTCCCAGGGCGGGAACTTGACGTCGGGCCCGAGATAGACCCGGGGGTCCCGGCGCAGGTTGCGGGCAACCGGTCAGCTCCGTCTATTCCGCCACAAACGGAGTAACGCCTGCCAGAAACTGATTCGCCACTCGGCGGCGAAGAGCCGAACGCCACAGGCCACGAGTATCAGCCAGATGAACGCCGGGGCGGCCACCGCCGGCACGGGCGTCAGGACCTCGTTGGCCCAAAGCAGAGGGAAGATCACGGCAGCCGTGAGCCCGATGGCCAGAAGCCACCGGATTTTTCGCTCCCAGATGGCGTTGCTGTCGTCGGTCTCAGTCATGCCGCTCGCTCCTCGTCTGCGAAAGCAGAGCACACTGGTGGCCATCTCCTGAGGAGTGAAGCACTCGTTACGCGGGCGGGTCTCCGATGACACCGGGGATACTGCCGTTACGCACCGGGGGCGTGAACGAAGCGAGCGCCGTGACGGTGCACCTGCGGCCGGCTCCTCTCGCTCACCCCTCTCAGCGGCCCGAGGAACTGAACGGTCCCGACGTTGGCGGACGGAGGCGGACGCGCTCACAGTCGCCCTGGAGGACGAGGCGGCGGGCCAGCACCGGGTTGTCCGTGGCCTGGCTGGTGTGGCAGTTGATGGCCGCCAACTGGCGGGCCCGGTCGACGGACACGTCGGTCACGTCGGTGCCGTCGAGCGCAACGAATCCCACACCGACGTCCCGGCGGAGCGCGGCGGCCACTTCCGGGGTGATTCCCCATTCCAGGACGGCGAGGCCCTGGCGGGCGGCGACCCGCTCCGCCGCCGCCGTGGCCGCCCGGTGGTCGGGGTGGCCGGTTACACCGCCGGGCTCGAAGACGACCAGGAGCTGAGCGTCGCCGAGGTGTCTATCGATGGCTTCGTCGAGTATCTCCTGGGAGACCCCGGCCAGATGGCCGTCGGGGAAATCGTCGAGCGTGACATCGCTCACCCCCAGACGTGCAGCAGCCAGGGCGAGCTCCGCCCGGCGCACGTCGGCCAGGTCGGCTCGGGCGCCAAGCGAGCTCGCCTCCCCATGCGTCAGGCACAGGACGCGCACCTTCCGGCCCGTCTCCGCTAGGGCGGCCAGCAGAGCACCCAACCCGAAGCTCTCGTCATCCGGGTGAGCGACGACGGCGAGCACCGGGGCCCATGGGATCTCCATCGGCAGCCCGGGCCCGGCCGTCGTCGTCGTGGTCATGCCGTTGCCGCTGAGCCCACCCGCGGCTCGGCGAACTCCTGGTAGGCAGCCCACGCCCGTGGCCCGTACACGGTCGCGCTCCCGCCGTCCATCAGCAGGGCCACACTCAGAGCCTCGGAGACTTCTTCCGGGGTGGCCCCCTGCCGGGCTGCGGCCTTGGCGTGGTAGGCGATGCAGCCGTCGCACTGCTTGACCACGGCAACGACCAGTGCCATCAGCTCCTTGGTCCGGCTGGACAGCGCCCCGTCGGCCACCGCCGCCTGGTGGAGTTGGGCAAAAGCTCCCCAAACGTCAGGAGCGGCCCGCCGGAGCGACTTGGTCGGCTCTCTGAGCTCTTCGACTACCTCAGTGAAGTGCGTCATGACCTACCCAACCGCGTCGTCCATGCCCACGAGCCTGGGCGAAGGTCACACTCCTAAGGGCCGAAGGTCACACAGCTTCACGGAGCGGGACGTCGGCGTGGACGTGGGAGGAAGCGTGGCGTGCGTGCCGCGTAGGCGTCGTAGCCACGGTAACGGCGACGCAGCATGTCCTCCTCCCAGTGCGCCTTACCGGTGAGGAGCGCGAGCAGGGCCAGGGCGAGGCCCAGCTTGACGAGGCTGCCGG
>CAZCVW010000216.1:0-6124 GCA_964502185.1 uncultured Burkholderiales bacterium | reverse complement strand
CGGGCGATGCCGGCGCTGTTCTATCCGGCCGCCGCCGGGTCGCCCGCCACCGACCTGGCCGTGCTCGCCCTCCACGGCGGCCCGATCCAGCGCTGGGGCAGCGAGTTCAACGCCGAGGCCGCCCTCTTCGCCCGGCTGGGCCTCCCCGTGGTGGCCCTCGACTACCCCGGTTCGACCGGGTCCGGACAGGCCTTCATGCGGTCCCTGTTCGGGCAGGGGGGCGTCATCGACGTCGAGGCCGTCGCCTCTGTTATGGAGGCGCTGGAGGCCGAGACGGGCCGTCGCCTGATTTTGTACGGAGAGAGCTACGGGGCCTTCCTGGCCCTGGCCACGGCGGCGACCCGCCCATGTGCCGGAGTTGTCGCCTTCGCGCCCTTCGCGTCCTTCTCCTCGCTCCGGGAAACCGGGGCGCCGGAAGTGCGCGACACGCTCGAACTGCTCGACAACGGAAATTCGGACCTTTCGGGGAGGAATCTGCTCGAAAGGTGCCGAACTATCCGGAGCAAGGTGCTCATTTTCCATGGCACCGCGGACCGGACGATTCCCGTCGCGGAGTCCTGGGCCCTGGCCCAGGCGCTGCGGGACAGAGACGGAGCTGGGGACAAAGACGTGCGCTACGTCGAGATCAGTGGCCAAGGACACGAACTCGTCGGCCGACGCGTCCTCCAACAGTGGTTCCGGGAGCTCACCGCCTTGGTGGCGGCGCTCTCGGTGCCGGGATCGCCCGCCCAGTGATACGAGCAGCAGGGGCGCTGAGCAGGCGGTCTCGAGAACACCAAATCGAAAGGAGGTGAACCCTATGTTCGAGCTCACCAGTGGTGCGGACGTTCTCAGTCTGCAGACGCTTCCCGTGGCCGACTCGGTTGTGACCGACGAGGTCACCGGTCTCGGCCGTAAGCACAAGAACCGTGGGGCCAAGAAGGTCAACGTTTGCCTGATCACGCTGTCCAACGTGCTCAACGGCGCTGACATCCTGAACATCTTTGGCGGCGGCTTCGGCCTGTAAGTCAAAGAAACGTGGGCGGAGGGCCTTGGCCCGATAACGGGCCAAGCCTCCGGCCGATAGCTCGGGGCACCGAGCGGAACACACCGAGAAAGGGGGTGTGCGAATGTTCGAGAAGGGAACTGACATGGGCCTGACCGTTCACGTGGCGGGTCTGCAGTCTCTTCCGTCCGTCGTGACGGACGAAGTGGAAGGGCTTGCGCGGCGCAAGCGGCGTGGAGGCAGCTCTGGTGGTGGCAGCACGACCAATCTTTGCCTCATCACGCTCAACAACGTCCTCAACGACCTCGACGTCCTGAACATCTTCGGCGGCGGCTTCGGTCTCTAAACGAGCCTGAGCTCTCTGCCCGGCGGGCGCACACGCTGTCAAAAGCGGGTGCGCCCGCCTTCATCGCGTGAAAGGGCCAGTGTGAAAAGGGCCAATCGGGGCAGGACCGGAGGGTCATCGCCTTGAAATCACACCGTATGGATGGAGAATCCCGCAGAAGTAGGCGCGCCCGCCCCCGTAAGGAGCGCAGGATCCGTCCCGTCGCCGCTCTCCTCCGCCTTTCCTGGCGGGCCGACCGGGGCGGTTTCCTCGCCCTCACCGGCGCCAGCATCTTCGAGGCGGCCGCCTCCATCGCCGGCACCATCGCCGTCGGCACGCTGCTCAACGCCATCGTCCGGGGCGAAGGCGTCTCCGGGCCCACCACCTGGGGTGTGCTGGCCGTCGTGGCCGCCATCTTTCTCGTGCAACGGGTGGTGTTCCCCTTCCTCGGCCCCGCCGTGGAGAGCCTGGAGCACCGGCTCACCCTGCTCGTCCGCGAGCGGGTCATGGCGCCGCTGCTCCGGCCGGCCACCATCAGCCACCTGGAAGACCCCGAGGTGGCCGACGAGGTCCGCCAGGCCCAACTCGTGGGCTCCGAGAACTTCTCCGCCCAACAGGCGCTCGGCTCGCTCAACGAGCTTGGCGCCGCCCGCCTCACCGCCTTGGCCTGCGCCGTGATGCTGTCGCGCTGGCGCTGGTGGGCTCCCCTCCTTCTCGCCTTCGCCTGGCTCGTGTCGCGGTTGTGGTACCGGCTCCAGATGGCCACGCTGGTGGCCTCCATGGAGCGCTCCACCCCGGCGCTGCGCCAGGCCGAGTACGTCGGCGATCTGATCCTTGGCGGCACCGCCGCCAAGGAGGCCCGCATCTTCGGCGCCGCCCCCTACCTGGTGCAGCGCTTCACCGACCGGTGGCTCGACGGGATGGCCGACGTCTGGCGCCTACGCCGGGCCGGGCGGCTGGCGACGGTCTTCTCCGCCTTCGTGCTCTTCGGGGCGCACATGACCGTGCTCGGCCTGCTCGTCCGCTCCGCCCTGGCTCAGGAGCTCGAACTGGGCGCCCTGTTCATCTACCTGCAGGCGTCACTCGGCCTCGCCGGCCTCGGGTTCCAGCCCGAGAACGAATACGTGCTGCGGATGGGCGCCGCCCCGCTCCCCCACGTGCTGGCCGTCGAGCGCCTGGTGAGGGCCGCCGAAGCCGGTGCGCCCCGCGGCGAGCGCAAGCCCGGCCGCGGGCCCCACAAATCCATCCGGCTGGAAGGCCTGTCGTTCACCTACCCCCGCACCGAGCATCAGGTGCTCGACGGGCTGAGTCTCACCATCCCGGCCGGTCGCTCCCTGGCCATCGTCGGCGAGAACGGCGCCGGCAAGAGCACGCTGGTCAACCTCATCTGCGGCTTCTACCGGCCGACGGCGGGGCGCGTCGCCATCGACGGCGTCGACCTGGCCGAGATCGACCCGGCCGCCTGGCAGCGGCGCATCGCCGCCGTGTTCCAGGACTTCGTCCGCTACCCCGTGACCATCCGGGAGAACGTGACGTTCGGCAACGCGACCATGGCCAACGACTACGGCGCCCGGGAGCGGGCGGCGGAGAAGGCCGGCCTCGCCGACATGATCGAAGCGCTGCCGAAGAAGTGGTACACGCTGCTGTCCCGTGAGTTCGAAGGGGGCACGGACCTCTCCGGCGGGCAGTGGCAGCGGGTTGCCCTGGCTCGGGCCATGTTCGCCCTCGAAGGCGGCGCCGGCGTGCTCGTCCTCGACGAGCCGACCGCCAACCTCGATGTGCGGGCCGAGGCCGCCCTTTACGAGCGCTTCTTCGAGCTGACCCGTGGGCTCACCACCATCGTGGTCTCGCACCGTTTCTCCACCGTGCGCCGGGCCGACCGCATCGCCGTGCTCGACGGCGGGCGGGTGGCGGAGTTCGGCACCCACGACGAGCTCGTCGCCCTGGGCGGCCGCTACGCCAAGATGTTCCGCCTCCAGGCCCGCTACTACCAGGAGGACGCCGACCCCACCAGCGGGTCCCGGGTCCGTAACGGGCGCCGGAGCGCGGCGGGAAGGCGGCCAGCCGTGGGAGGGACAGTATGAGGTGGCTCCGGGCCGTCGCCCTGGTGGTGAAGACCGCCTTCGCCGCCAGTCCCGGGCGGGCCATCGTCGTCTTCACCGTCCTGCCGCTGGCCAGCCTCTCGGTCGTCCTCAACGGCCTGTGGCTCAAGATGCTGGCCGACGGCATCGTCCGTTACTGGAATGGTCAGGGCGACGGCACCCAGGCGACCATGGCCATCCTGGCCGTGGTCGCGTCGCTCACCGTCCAGCACCTCTTCGTGGTCGTCATCTCGAAGCTGCGCTTCACGCTGCAGGAGCGGACCAGCCTGCGCTTCGAGCGGGAACTCCTGGCCATGGTGGCCGGCCTCCCCGGCATCGAGCATCACGAGCGCCCCGAGTACCTGGACCGGATCGAGATGCTGCGGGCCCAGCGAGCCGTGTTCGCCCAGGCCGTCGGCGCCGTGGTCATGAACATCGGCGTGGTGGCCCAGGCGGTGGCCACCGGCGCCCTGCTCCTGCACATCCACCCGATCCTCCTCGGTCTCCCCGCCTTCTCGCTCATCACCTTCTTCACCGAGGCCCGGTCGGGTCGCCTGATCGTCGACGCCTCCGAGGCCAGCGCGGCCGACACCCGGCTCGCCCGGGAGCACTTCACGATCGCCACCTCCTTCGCCAACGCCAAGGAGATGCGGGTCTTCGGGCTGACCGACGAAATCCTGGGCCGTCACCGGACCGCTTCCGAGGACGTCCGCCGGAAGATGGTCCGGGCCAACGTGCGGGCCGCCGGCTGGGAGGCCTGCGGCGGGTTCGTGGCCGTGGCCGCCCACATGGCTGCCCTCACCTTCGTGATCTGGCGGTCGTCCCAGGGCCTCGCCACCGTGGGCGACGTGGTGCTGACCCTGCGCCTCACCTCCCAGATGAACGCCCAGATCGCCGGTATCGCCCAGGCCACCGGTCTCCTCCACCAGACACTGCAGGTGGCCCTGCGCCACCTCTGGCTCCTCAGCTACGCCAAGGACGCCACCCGGCGCCTCACGGGCCACGCCTCGGCCCCGGAGGTCCTGCGGGGCGGGATCGTCCTCGAAAACGTGTCCTTCGCCTATCCCGGCACCGAGACGGAGGTCCTCTCCGACGTCACCTTGTGGCTTCCCCCGGGCGGCGTCGTGGCCGTCGTCGGCGACAACGGCGCCGGCAAGAGCACGCTGGTCAAGCTCCTCTCCCGTTTCTACGAGCCGACGTCCGGGCGCATCACCGTCGACGGCATCGACCTGTCGACCATCGACGTGGCCCAGTGGCGTTCCCGCACCTCGGCCGCCTTCCAGGACTCGGCCCGGTTCGAGTTCCTGCTCGGGGAGACGGTCGGCATCGGTGACATCCCCAACATGCACGACGCCTACCAGGTCCTCCGGTCCTGCGAGCGGGCCGGGGCCGGCGGGATCCTGGAGGCCTCCACCGACGGGCTCTCGACCCAACTCGGGCGGCGTTTCGACGGCGTCGAGCTCTCCGGCGGCGAGTGGCAGCGCCTGGCGCTGGCCCGCTCCGGCATGCGCGACCCGCTCCTGCTGCTCCTCGACGAACCGACCGCCAACCTCGACGCCGAAGCGGAGTTCGCCCTCTTCGAGTCGATCGCCCGCTCGACCCGCCGGGCCCAGCGGGCCGGGGCCATCACGCTCCTCGTCTCCCACCGCTTCTCGACGGTCAGGATGGCCGACATGATCGTCGTCGTCGACGGCGGCCGGGTCGCCGAGACCGGCACCCACGAAGACCTCATGCTGGCCAAGGGCCTCTACGCCGAGCTCTTCACGCTGCAGTCGAACGCCTACGTGTAGCGCGGACCTTCAGCCCGGTCGAAGAACGCTGCCTTAGCTCGGCAGGCCCCGCAGGATCTGCCAGGCCTGACCGGGCGTCGTGCGGTAGTCGTAGATCGAGCCGCCGACGCAGCGGTGCTCGGCGCAGGCGCGGACGAAGCCGCGGTAGTCCTCGTCGGTCGACTTGTTGTCGGTGCCGCCAATCGGGTGGACGGGGGCGTCGGGCAGGCCCAGGTTCGCCCGCATCCGCCGGATGTTCTCGTCGGCGTAGCGGTAGCCGTCCTTGTAGCCGGAGCTGCTGGTCCGGAAGGTCCAGTAGGTCATCGGCAGCCACACGTCGTAGAGCGGGGCGAGCTCCCGCCACGGGAAGTCGGGCCAGTAGTCGGGGTTCACGACCTCCATGACCACCGGGGGCGGGGGAATGGCCGACAGGGTGGCGTCGCCCATCGCCCCCCGCAGGCGGCGGGACAGCTCGATCAACCGGACGCTGCGCTCGGCGTGGTCGGGGACGTCCTTGCGCCACTCGATGTCGAGGCCGATCCCGTCGAAGCCCTGGCCCTCCCAGCGGAAGTCGCGCATGGCCACCATGCGGCGCATGTCGGAGTCGAGGTCGTAGAACTTGGGGAGGTACCAGGCCACCACCTTGACGCCCTTGGCGTGGGCCCGGGTCAGCATCTGCCCGAGGATCTCGGGGTTCACCAGGGCACCGGGAGAGCGGGTGTCGTCCTTGGACGCCTGCAGGTAGATCGTCTTGATGCCCTCGCGGACCATGTCCTCCACCGACGCCGGGGTCACGGCGGGTGGGGCGCCGTTGGGCTGGAACTCAGGGCTGAAGTCGTAGACGTCGACCCAGGTGCCGAGCCCCCGGTAGGCCCACATGTCGCGCGCCGGCGGGGCCGTGACCGGGGGCAGGGCCACGGTCGTAGGGGCGGCCGGAGCCCGGGCGCCCTCCGGCGCCGACGTC
>CAZCVW010000215.1:0-6125 GCA_964502185.1 uncultured Burkholderiales bacterium | reverse complement strand
ACCACGGCCACCAAGCTGGCCACCGGGTGGTGGGCGGCCCGGACCATGGGTGTGGGCCCGGACGGACGCCTCCGGGCCGGGGCCACCCTGGTCGGACGGGGCGAATTCGCCATCGCCCTCGCGGTGGTCGGGGCCACCGCCGGGGTGGAGCCGGACCTCGCCCCCGTCGTCGCCGTCTACGTCGCCCTCACCGCCGTGGCCGGACCGGTGCTCGCCCGAACCCTGCGTTCCTCTCCCAAACTGGTGCGCGAAAGCCGCGCCTGGCGCGGTTCACGCGCGCCGGAATAAGAGGGTCAGGCCTCGGCCGCCGGGGCCGGTTGCTCGCCTTCCCGGTAGTAGATGAAGAGGTTGGTGATCGTGTCCTCGACCTCGGCCCGCAGTTCGGGCCAGCGCCCGGCGGCCCCGGTCACGGTCACCGTGGACGAGTACACCGTCACGCCGGTGACCCCGCTCAGGGTGAACAGACGGCGGGCGAGTTCATCCGGGGGGCGTCCTCCGGTGGCGGACTCCGCCGAGGAGTACCGCTCGATCTGCATGCCGGTGAGCGACCGGTTGAGCTCGAAATGCACCACATCGGGCGAGGTGCCGGCGCGGGCGGTGACGGTGATCGGCTGACCCATTCTCGCACCTCATTCGTCTCGGGCCGCAGAAGAGCGCAGACCTTTCGGCCCGGCCGAACTCGGCGCTCGCCCCAAGGCTAGTAAGCCGCAGGCCGGCCGCGCCGCACGAGTAGCGTGACCCCATGGACGACGAGGGGGTACGGCGCTGGGAAGCCTTGCGCCCCATCGTGCTGCGGATCGTCCTGCTGGTCATCAGCGTGTCGCTGTCGGTGGTCGGTTCCGTCTGGCTGGCCTGGCGGCTCATGCACATCATCGGCCTGGTCGTCATCGCCGGTTTCTTCGCCGTGATCCTCAACCCGTTGGTGGACGCCCTCACCCGCCTGCGGATGCGGCGCGGCCTCGCCACCGCCATCGTGTTCCTGCTCGGCGTGACGGTCTTCTCGGCCATGGCCTACACCTTCGTCCGCCCGGTGGTCGACGCCGGCCAGCGCTTCGCCGATGACGTTCCCGGCTTCGTGGACCGGGCCGAGCGCGGCGAGGGACGGGTGGGCGAACTCATCCAGCGCTACAACATCGACGAATTCGTGCGGGAGAACGCACCGCGGTTGCGCAACGCCCTCGACGACCCCGGACCGGCCGTGCGGACGGTGCAGACGGTCGCCTCGGGGGTCTTCGCCGTTCTCACCATCGCCGTGCTCTCCTTCCTCATCCTCCTCGCGGCACCGGGCATCATCACCGCCTTTCTCGCCCTCCTCTCCGAGAGCCGCCGGGAGCAGGTCCGCCGTATCGGCCGCGACGCGGCCCGGGCGGTCACCGGCTACATGGCCGGCAATCTGATCATCTCGATCATCGCCGGGGTCGCGAGCTACATCGCCCTGCGGCTGATCGGGGTGCCCTTCGCCAACGTGCTCGGCCTGTGGGTCGGCTTCGCCGACCTCCTGCCGCTGGTGGGCGCGACCGTCGGGGCCGTGCCCGCTGTGCTCATTGCCTTCATCGACTCGACGGGCGGGGGCATCGCCACCCTCGTCTTCTTCATCCTCTACCAGCAGATCGAGAACCATGTGCTGCAGCCGGTCGTGATGAGCCGAACCGTGCAGCTCAACCCACTCCTGGTGCTGCTGGCCGTCCTGGTCGGCGTCGAACTGGCCGGTTTCGTCGGGGCCCTGCTCGCCATCCCGGCCGCCGGCGCCCTCCAGGTCGTGGTGCGGGACGTATGGGACGAGCGCCAGGGCCGCTTCAAGGCGGCGGCTACCGTGGGAACGGACGAAGTACCGATCACGAACACGCCCGAGCGGTAAGAACGCGCCCCGGCGCAGCCGCCCCACTAACTTTCACCCCATGACCCCCAGCGAGGTCGTCGAGGTCTCCGGGCACATCATCGATTCGCTGATCCTGGCGAAGATCCTCGACGAGATCATCGACGCCGAAGCCGACTACCGGATCGTCCAGATGGACGTCGGCCGTTCCCCCACCGATGTCTCCAAGGCCCGCATCGAGGTGATCGCGGCGGACGAGGACGCCCTCGCCGCCCTCCTCGACCGGATCCACCCCCACGGTGCCCACCCGGTGCTGCAGCCGGACGCCGAACTGGTGGCCGCCACCATGGATGGGGTCCTGCCCCCCGGGTTCTACTCGACCACCAACCTGCCCACCTCGGTGAAGGTGGACGGGCGCTGGGTCGACGTGGAGAACCCGGAGATGGACTGCGGACTGGTCGTCTCCGATGACCGCACCCGGGCCCGCACGACGCCGATGCACCGGGTCGAGATGGGCGACCTCGTGGTGGTCGGTTCCGAAGGGGTGCGGGTGCAGCCCCTGGAACGCCCGACCGGCCGCAGCCCGTTCGAATTCATGGCCTCCGAGGTCTCGTCCGAGAAGCCCAAGGGCCTCCTCGTCGCGCAGGTGGCCGAGCGCATCGGGCGGGCCCGGGCCGGAGGCGGGAAGCTGCTGGCCGTGTGCGGCCCGGCCGTCATCCACACCGGGGCCGGACCGGACGTCGCCGCCCTGGTGCGGGAAGGGTTCGTGGACGTTCTCTTCGCCGGCAACGGTTTCGCCACCCACGACATCGAGTCGACCATGATGGGCACCTCGCTGGGCGTGTCCGTCCGGGAGGGGACGGCCACCGAAGGCGGGCACTCGAACCACCTCCGCGTCATCAACGAGGTACGGCGCTGGGGGTCGATCTCGGCCGGGGTGGAGCGGGGCATCCTGACGGCGGGCGTCATGTACGAATGCGTCACCCACGGCGTGCCCTTCGTGCTGGCCGGTTCGATCCGCGACGACGGTCCGCTGCCCGATGTGATCACCGACATGGTGTCCGCCCAGGACGTCATGCGGAACCACCTCGGCGGTGTACGGGTGGCGCTCATGCTCGCCTCCACGCTGCACGCCATCGCCACCGGGAACATCCTCCCGGCCGGGGTCGAGACGTACTGCGTGGACATCAACCAGGCGGTGGTGACCAAACTGGCCGACCGGGGCAGCCACCAGGCGCTGGGCGTCGTCACCGACGTGGGGCTGTTCCTCCGGGACCTCGTCGAGCACCTGACCGGGCGGTCTTGATGGAACCAGCAGGCGGGCTCAACTGGGGTCGGCGCTACCTGGTCTGCCCGCCGAGCCACTTCGGCGTGCTCTACGAGATCAACCCCTGGATGCACAAGGAGGTCCGCGTCGACGCGGACCAGGCCCGCACCCAGTGGGAGGACATGGTGGCCAACGTGGAGTCGGCCGGAGCGGTCACCGAGCCGATGGAGCCGCGGCCCGGCCTTCCCGACCTGGTCTTCACGGCCAACGCCGGGCTGATCGACGGTCGCCGCTTCATCGTGTCCCGGTTCCGCCATTCGGAACGTCGCCTCGAGGCCCCCTACGACGCCGCCTGGTTCGCCCGGGCCGGGTACGAGGTGCTCGAGGTTCCCGTGGAACTGGGCGTGTGTTTCGAGGGGGCGGGCGACGCTCTGCCCTTCGGCCGCAGCCTGGTGGCCGGGTACCGGTTCCGATCCGATTTCGTGGCCCACGCCGCCCTGGCCCGGCTCATCGACATCCCGGTGCTGTCGGTCGAACTGATCGACGCCCGCTTCTACCACCTAGATCTGACCTTCTGTCCGCTGGACAGCCGGCGGGCCATCGTGAACCCGTACGCCTGGGACCGGTACGGGCGGGCCGTGATCGAGCGCCTGGTGCCCGAACCCCTGGTGCTCGAACTCGACGAGGCCCTCACCTTCTGCGCCAACTCGGTGGTGATCAACCGCACCGTGGTCATGCCCTCGTGCCCGCCGCGGGTCGGGCGGGTCCTCGAAGGGTGGGGGTTCGACGTGTGCGTCTCGCCCGTCGACGAGTTCATCAAGGCCGGGGGCGGAGTGCGCTGCCTGACCCTCGCCCTCGACGTCCACCTTGGAGCGAAACTCACCTGAGCTTTTGCTGCTTGCCAGCCCCTTTTTCCTCTTGCCAGACAAGCTCTTTGCGCCTCTCCGCGGGTGGCCATTGACGGGGTAAAAACCGTTCGTTCTGGGCTCAAGCCCAGGACAATTGTGCCGATACCTAGGAGAGAGCACCGGAAGCAGGACCAGACGCCGCCGGCGTCGAAGCTTCCGAATGTCCGTCGTGCACGGGCCGCAGGAGAGTGACAATCGATGGAGTCGGCAACCGCCCAGCCCCGACCGCAGCTGCCCAAGGAAGAGGCGGCGCGTCTGGCCGAAGAGGACGCCCAGCGGGCCGCCTCGCAGAGGGACGGCGACGAGCTCGTCGACGAAGCCGACGAGCTCCTGGACGAGATCGACGCCCTGCTCGAGGATCAGTCCGTTCTCGCCAACTTCCGGCAAAAGGGCGGCCAGTGACCTACATCACCCACGCCGGTGCCGGGGGCATCAACCTCCAGGCCACGCTGTCGGCCTCGAGCGCCATGAGCCCGCCGGAGATCCCCGCCCTCCCCCACCACCCGATCACCTGCACCGGCGACCTCCGCTACGACGACGACGGCACCTTCGGCTGTGAGCACGCCGCCGTCCCGCCCGGCGACCTGCGCACGCAGTTCTGCATCGACCACAGCATCGCCCTTCTCCTGATCGAACTCGGCCGAGGGCTGTAGAGCCGTCACACCCTCCCGGTAGGATCGTGGCAACCGTCGAGGCCGCCCCGGTCAAGGGCCCTCCCACAGAGCTACTCCAAGCCTTGGGAGGAACCCGCCATGCTTGCTTCGATCCGCAGCGCCATGCTCCTCGGGGTCGACGGCCACCCGGTCTGCGCCGAGATCCACGTGTCGAACGGACTGCCGTCGTACACGGTCGTCGGGCTTCCCGACACCGCGGTGCGGGAGTCCCGGGAACGGGTACGGGCGGCCATCCTGTCGTCCGGGCTGAGCTGGCCCAGGACCCGGATCACGGTGAACCTCGCGCCGAGCGCGCTGCGAAAGTCGGGAGCCGGCCTCGACCTGGCGCTCGGCCTCGGCGTCATGCTGGCCACCGGCGACCTCCCGGCCGATGCCCTCGACGGTATCGGCGTGCTGGGCGAGCTCGGCCTCGCCGGCTCGGTCCGGCCCGTGCCGGGGGTCCTTGCCCTGGTCGACGCCCTGCGCCGGGACGGGACCCTCACGGTGCTCCTCCCCGCCGCCGATGCGGCGGAAGCGACCCTGGTCGACGGAGTGCGGGTCCTGGCCTGCGCCACGCTCCTCGAAGCGAGGGACAGGCTGAAGGGCGAAGAGCCCTGGCCTTCGATCGAACCGCCCCCGGCTGCGGGCCCGGGCGGGGACGCGAGCAGCCCCGACGCCGCCGAGACCTTTCCCGTCGACCTCTCCGACGTCCGGGGCCTGACCGGTGCCCGCCAGGCCCTCGAGGTCGCCGCCGGCGGCGGGCACCATCTGCTCCTGGTGGGGCCGCCCGGCGCGGGCAAGACGCTGCTGGCCCACTGCCTCCCTTCGATCCTCCCGCCCCTGCTGCCCGACGAGGCGCTCGAGGTGACGAAGATCCACTCGGCCGCCGGCCAGCCCAACGGCGGGGCCCTGGTCCGCCACCGGCCCTTCCGGGCGCCGCACCACACCGCCTCCGGCGCCGCCCTGGTCGGCGGGGGCAGCGGTCGTCCCCGGCCCGGCGAAGTGACCCTGGCCCACCGGGGTGCCCTGTTTCTCGACGAGCTCGGCGAGTTCGCCCCGACCGTGCTCGACGCCCTGCGCCAGCCGCTGGAGGAGCGCGTCGTGCGCATCTCCCGCCAGGGCGGGGCCATGACCTTCCCGGCCGACTTCCTGCTGGTCGCCTGCACCAATCCCTGCCCGTGCGGTCTCGGCCCGCCCCGCTGCTGCTGTACCGACTCCACCCGGGCCCGTTACAAGCGGCGGCTGTCGGGCCCGCTCATCGACCGCTTCGACCTCCGGACCGCTATCGGCCCGGCCTCAGCCGACCTGCCCACCGGCGGTCCGTCGGCCGAGGCGAGAGGCCGCGTCGAGGAGGCGGTGGCCCGCCAGCTGGCCCGCTACCGGGACACACCGTGGCGCCGCAATGCGCGGATCCCGGCGGCCGGCCTCAACCGGCTCCTCCCGCTGGCTCCGGATGCCGCCGATGCCCTCCGGCGGATCGC
>CAZCVW010000214.1:0-6174 GCA_964502185.1 uncultured Burkholderiales bacterium | reverse complement strand
CTAGAACCCCGTGACGTCGACGAGGGGTTCTTTGATCCCGTCAGGGTCGTCGCTGGCATCCCAGTTCTGGCTGCCCGCCCCGATCAGGAGGGCCCGGACTTCGGCGGGGGCGATATCCGGGTGCTGGGCCAGATAGAGGGCGGCCGCGCCGGCCACGTGGGGGGCGGCGAAGGACGTGCCCGTGAGGCGGCCGTAGCCGCTCGAGCCGTCGACGATGCTGCCGTCGACCGGAAGCGTGGAGAGGATGCACACCCCGGGGGCGATGAGATCGACGTCGTCCCCGAAGTTGGAGAAGTTGGCCAGGGTGTCGTCCTCGTCCTGCCGGCAGTTCGGCGGCCCGCCCGACGCGCCGGCGTGCCCGTCGGAGTCGGCCAGGGCGGAGACGGTGATGACCTCGTCGTAGGCGCCGGGCGCGTACCGGTTGGTGTTCTGGCGGTCGTTGCCGGCGGCGACGACGTAGGTGACGCCGGCCGCCACCGAGCGGCAGATGGCCATGTGCAGGGCGTCCTTCACCGTCTGCCCGCAGTCACCGTCGTCCTCGCCGAGGCCACCGAGGCTCAGGTTGGCCACCTCGATGTCGTTGGTCGGGTCGTCATCCGTGCGGGTCCCGGTGACGAAATCGATCCCGCAGAGCAGTTCCGGCGTGTCGCCCTCCCCCCGCTTGTCCAGCACCCGGACGGCCCACAGCCGCGCTCCCGGGGCCACGCCGACGACGCCCACGCCGTTGTCGAGGGCGGCGATCGTCCCGGCGATGTGGGTGCCGTGGCCGAAGTGGTCGTCGTACCCCTTGCCCGGCGCGCAGTTCTTGCCGCCGACCACGTTGAGGTCGGGATGCCCGGTGTCGATACCCGTGTCGAGTACGGCGACGTCCACGTCGGTGCGGGGCCGATCCGCCTCGTCGATGGAGGCGGTAGCGGACAGGTCGGCCTCGATACGGTCGACGCCGGTCGGCACCACCTGGGCCTGGGCCCGGAGCGGCCGGCCGGCCTCGACGGCGGCCACCCGGCTGTCCTGGGCGAGGCGGGCGACGGTGGAAGGGGTCAGGTCGGCGGCGTAGCCGCGCAGGGCACTGTGGTACACGAAATCGACGTCGAACCCGAACGTCCGGGCGTGCTCGGCGGCCACCCCGGCCGGGTCGGCGCCGGGTTGGAGCACGACGACGTAGGCCGAGGCCGGGCCGGGCGTGGCGTTCCCCGGGGCGACCGGGGGGAGCAGCGGCGCCGCCAGCGCCAACGCCACCGCACAGAGCCTCGCCTTGGCCACCGGATCTCCCGCCCTTTTTTGTCGGCTTTTGGGGGTACTGACAGTGTTTGTGCCTGGTCTCCAGGTTCGTGGTCGGTCACTGTCGGTGTCAAGAGGGACGCAGGGCGTACATTTGGAAACGGGGGGGACCGATGGCGTACTGGCTGACGAAACTCGTGCTGACACCACTCCTACGGTTGTTCTTCCGCGTGCGGGTGGAGGGTCTGGAGCACGTCCCGAAGCGGGGGCCGGCCATCCTGGCCTCCAACCACGTGGCCTTCTGCGACTCGCTGTTCCTGCCGGCCGTGCTCTGGCGCCGGGTCACCTACGTGGCCAAAGCCGAGTACTTCGAGCGCTGGAAGACGGCCTGGTACTTCCGGGCGATCGGCATGATCCCGATCAAGCGAGGATCAGGGTCGGCCTGGCGGGGGGCGCTGGACGCGGCCGAGGAGGTGCTCGCCGCCGGCCGGATCTTCGGGATCTACCCCGAGGGCAGCCGGTCGAAGGACGGCCGCCTGCACCGGGGCCACACCGGTATCGCCCGGGTCGCCCTGCGGACGGGTGCGCCCGTGATCCCGGTCGGGATCGCGGGCACGCGGGAGGCGCAGCCCATCGGGAAGCTGATTCCCAGGCCCTTCTCCCGCATCGCCATCCGGATCGGCGCGCCGCTCGACTTCACCGAGTTCGCCGGACGGGAGCGCGAGCGGGTCGCCCTGCGCCACATCACCGACACGGTGATGACGGAGATCCAGCGCCTGTCCGGCCAGGAACTCGCCGAGAGCTACCACCCGAGCCGCCGCCCGGCCGCGTCAACCTGACTGGGTCGACCTGACTGGGTCGGCCTGACTAGCCGAAACCGCGGGTCCGTTCGACGGCCCGGCGCCAGGCGGCGTGCCGGCGATCGGCCTCGCGCTGCGACATGACCGGCGTGAACTCGGCGTCGAGGAGCCAGTGACCGGCCACCTCGTCGGGGGAGGTCCACACCCCTTCGGCCAAGCCGGCCAGGTAGGCGGCGCCCAGGGCGGTTGTCTCCGCCACGGCCGGCCGCCGGACCGGGACCCGGAGCAGGTCGGCCTGGAACTGGCACAAGACGTCCATGACGGCGGCGCCTCCGTCGGCCCGTAATTCGGCCAGGGGCGTCCCGCCGGCCGCCTCCATGGCCTGGGTGACGTCCCGGGTCTGGTGGGCCATGGCCTCGACCGCGGCCCGGGCCAGGTGCGCCCGCGTCGTGCCCCGGGACAGGCCGAGGACCGACCCCCGCGCGTAGGGGTCCCACCAGGGCGACCCGAGGCCGGTGAAGGCGGGCACCATGTAGACGCCCTCGGTGTCAGCCACGCTGGCGGCCAGCGGGCCGCACTCGGCCGCCTCGCCGATGATGCCGAGCCCGTCCCGCAGCCACTGGATGGCGGCGCCGGTGGCGAAGATGGCGCCCTCGGCCGCGTAGGTGACATCGGCCCCGCCGCCGGACGAGCCCGGCAGCCACCAGGCCACGGTGGTGAGCAGTCCGTCCACCGGCTCCGGCCGCGTGGACCCCAGGTTCATGAGGACGAAAGAACCCGTTCCGTAGGTGTTCTTCGTCATGCCGGGCGTGAAGCAGGCCTGCCCGAAGAGCGCCGCCTGCTGGTCGCCGGCGATGCCCGACACCGGAACCGACAGGCCGCCGGCCACCGCCGGATCGGTGAGCCCGAGGCGACCCGACGACGGCCGGACCTCGGGGAGCGCAGCCATCGGCACGGAGAAGAGATCGCACAACTCCTCCGACCAGGCCAGGGCGCTGATGTCGTAGAGCAGGGTCCGGCTGGCGTTGGACGGGTCGGTGGCGAACACGCCGCGGTGGTTGCCGGCGCCGCCGGTGAGGCGCCAGAGAACCCAGGCGTCGACCGTTCCCAGCGCCAGGCCGGGCTGGGTGGGGGAGACGCCGCCCTGCGAGAGCAGCCACTCCACTTTGGTGGCCGAGAAGTAGGGGTCGAGGACGAGGCCGGTGCGCTGCCGGACCATGGGCTCGACGCCCGCCGCTCGGAGTTCGTCGCAGCGTTCCGCCGTCCGGCGGTCCTGCCAGACCAGCGCCCGGTGCAGCGGACGGCCCGAGCGGCGGTCCCAGGCCACCACCGTCTCCCGCTGGTTCGTGATCCCGATGGCGGCCACCGTGTGCCCGTCGCCGGCGAGGCGGCCGGCCAGCTCGGTCAGCGTTTCCACCACCGCGGCGAAGATCTCCTCGGGATCGTGTTCGACCCACCCCGGGCGGGGAAAGTGCTGGGGAAGCTCCCGGTACGAGAAACCGAGGGGGCGGCCCGCCTCGTCGATGGCGAAGCTGCGCACCCCGGTGGTGCCCGCATCGATGGCGATCACGGCCGACATAAGCTTCGCAGGCTAAACGTTCCTGACGCGGAGGTTGCCCTGTGCGGATCGGTGTGCTGACCGGAGGGGGAGACTGCCCCGGCCTCAACGCCGTCATCCGGGCGGTGGCCCGTAAAGGTGAGGGCGTCTACGGCCACAACCTGATCGGATTCCGCTACGGCTGGCGCGGGGTGATCGAGTGCCAGACGGTCGACCTGACGGTGTCGTCGACCCGGGGCATCCTTCACCGGGGCGGCACCATCCTCGGCACGTCGCGCACCAACCCCTACAAGTCCGGGGCGTCCCCGGATGGGTCAGACGGTGTCCGCCGGGTCATCGACACCCTGCGCCGGGAACGGATCGACGCGCTCATCGTCATCGGCGGGGAGGACACGCTGGGCGTGGCGGCCAAGCTGTCGGACGACGGCGTGCGGATCGTGGGTGTGCCCAAGACGATCGACAACGACCTGTCGGCCACCGACTTCACCTTCGGGTTCGACACCGCCGTGCAGGTCGCCACCGACGCCATCGACCGGCTGCACACCACCGCCGAGTCGCACGACCGGGTCATGGTCTGCGAGGTGATGGGCCGCCACGCCGGGTGGATCGCCACCTTCGCCGGGATGGCGGGCGGCGCCGATGTGATCCTCATCCCCGAGGAGCCCTTCGACCTCGACGACGTCTGCGAGTGCATCCGGCACCGCCATCAGCGGGGTGCCCGGTTCTCGATCGTGGTGGTGGCCGAGGGGGCGTTGCCCAAGGAGGGCACGATGGTCACCCAGGAGGCCGAGGTCGACCAGTTCGGCCATGCCCGCCTCGGCGGGATCGGCAACCTGCTGCAGATCGAGATCGAGGGCCGCACCGGGTTCGAGACGCGGGTCACGATCCTCGGTCACATCCAGCGGGGCGGGACGCCCACCGCCTACGACCGGGTGCTGGCCACCCGATTCGGAGTGGAGGCCATCGACGCTGTCCACGACGGCGACTTCGGCATAATGGTGGCCCTGCGGGGCCCCGACATCGTCCGGGTGCCGATCGCCGAAGCCGTGAAGGAACTGAAGACGGTGGACCGGCGCATCTACGACGTCGCCAGCGTTTTCTTCGGCTAGTTCGCCGCGGTCACTACGATCCCCGCCGTGCTCATGACTCTTCGCCTTCCTGCTCATCGTTGTGCCGACGGGGGCCCCTGCCCCATCGGCCGGCGGAGCTGACGCTCCGCCATGGGATCCGCCCTCGATGAGTTGGTGACGCTGCTCGACCTCGAGCCGTTGGAGGTCAACCTCTTCCGGGGGGTCTCACCGGACGACGATCGCCAGCGTGTCTTCGGCGGCCAGGTGGCGGGCCAGGCGCTCGTGGCCGCCGGACGCACCGTGGAGCGGGGGAGCGTGCACTCGTTGCACGCCTACTTCCTGCGCCCGGGCGACCCCGCCGTGCCGATCGTCTACGAGGTCGACCGCATTAGGGACGGGAGGTCCTTCACCACCCGCCGGGTGGTGGGCATCCAGCACGGCGAAGCCATCCTCAACCTCCAGGCGTCGTTCCACACCGAAGAGCCCGGCTTCGACCACCAGGCCCCGATGCCGCAGGCGCCCGACCCGGAAACCCTCCCCCGAGTCGACGAGGAGGCCTCGCCGCACCTCTCGCCCATCGACTTCCGCTGGGTCGACGTACCGCCCTGGGAACGCCGGGGGCCGGTCACCGACCGCCAGCAGCTGTGGATGCGGGCCGACGGCCACCTCCCCGACGACCCGCTCCTCCACGCCTGCGTGGTGGCCTACGCCTCCGACTACACCCTCCTCGGCTGCTCGCTCGCGCCCCACGGCAAGTCGTGGCTGGACAATGACCTCATGATGGCCAGCCTCGATCACGCCATGTGGTTCCACCGCCCGTTCCGGGCCGACGACTGGTTGCTCTACAACCAGGTCAGCCCGTCGGCCTCGGGCGCCCGGGGCCTCGCCTACGGCGGCATCTTCACCCGGGCCGGGGCGCTGGCTGTGTCCGTCGTCCAGGAGGGCTTGATCCGGCCGATCCAACCCCCGACGCCAGCATCGACTCCGGAACCAGGGGCTTAGCCGCGATGCCGTCCCCTGGCGGGTCCGTCGACCTGCGCTCCGACACCGTCACGACGCCCACCCCGGCCATGCGCCGGGCCATGGCCGAAGCCGAGGTGGGCGACGACCTCTACGGCGAGGACCCGACGGTCAACCGCCTGCAGGAACTGGCGGCCGAGATGGTGGGCAAGGAAGCCGCCCTCTACGTGCCGTCCGGGACGATGGGCAACCAGCTCGCCGTCCGGTTGCTGGCCCGGCCGGGGACCGAGGTCCTCTGCCCGGAGCGGGCCCACCTCCGCCAGTACGAGGCGGCCGCCGTCGCCCAGAACGCCGGCGTGCAGTGCCGCCCCCTGCCCGACGCCGACGGGCGGTTCACCGGCGCCGACGTCGACCACGCCGCCGCCGGGGTGAGCCACCACCTTCCGCCCCTGTCGCTGGTGACCATCGAGAACACCCACATGCCCTCGGGCGGCCGTCCGCAGAGCCCCGCCCAGGTCGGGGAGGTGGCCGACCACGTTGCCGGTCACCGGATCGAGCCGGTGGC
>CAZCVW010000213.1:0-6182 GCA_964502185.1 uncultured Burkholderiales bacterium | reverse complement strand
CCGCGGCCAGCAGGGAGTCGGCGTGGCCGTGGTAACAGCCGGCGAACTTCACGATCAGGTCCCGGCCGGTGAAGCCCCGGGCCAGGCGGACGGCCGACATCGTCGCCTCGGTGCCCGACGACACCAGCCGCAACTTGTCGACCGACGGAACCCGGGCGCACACCTCTTCGGCCAAGCGGACCTCGGCCTCGGTGGGCGCCCCGAAGGACGTGCCCCCGTTGGCGGCGGCGGTCACCGCGGCGACGACTCCGGGGTCGGCATGGCCGAGGATCGAAGCCCCCCACGACTGGACGTAGTCCAGATAGCAGCGGCCTTCGACGTCGAAGATGGCGGCCCCCTCCGCCCGGGCGACGAAGACCGGGTCCCCGCCGACGCCGCCGAAGGCCCGGACCGGGGAGTTGACCCCGCCCGGGATGCGGGCCAGGGCGCGGCGGAAGAGTTCTGCGTTGGTCACCGGGTCAAGCCTGCTCCGCCAGCTGGCGGGCGAAGTAGGTCAACACCATGTCCGCCCCGGCGCGGCGGATGGCGGTCACGTGTTCCCGGGCGACGGCGTCCCCGTCGATCCAGCCCGCCTGAGCGGCCGCCTGCACCATCGCGTACTCGCCACTCACGTGATAGGCGGCCACCGGCACGTCGAAGTTGGCCCGCACGGAGGCGATGATGTCGAGGTAGGCGAGCGCCGGCTTGACCATCACCATGTCGGCGCCCTCGGCGATGTCGAGGGCCGCCTCGTCGAGCGCCTCCCGGGCGTTGCCCGGGTCCATCTGGTAGCCACGCCGGTCTCCGAACTTCGGGGCGCACTCGGCCGCGTCCCGGAAGGGGCCGTAGAGGGCGGAGGCGTATTTGGCGGCGTAGGCGAGAATGGCCACGCTCTCGTGGCCGGCGCCGTCGAGGGCGGCGCGGATGGCGGCCACCTGGCCGTCCATCATCCCCGAGGGGGCCACGACGTCGACGCCCGCGTCGGCCTGGGCGACAGCGATGGCGGCGTACCGATCGAGGGTGGCGTCGTTGTCGACTTCGCCCCCGCCGGTGAGCAGGCCGCAGTGGCCGTGGTCGGTGTACTCGTCGAGGCAGTTGTCGGCCATGAGCACCATCCGGTCCCCCACCTCGTCCCGCAGGTTGCGGACCGCGATCTGCACGACGCCGGCGGGATCGTCGGCCGAGGAGCCGCGGGCGTCCTTCCGAGCCGGAATGCCGAAGAGGATCACTGCCGGCACGCCGAGATCGGCCAGGGCGCGGACCTCTTTGCGGAGGCTCTCCTGGGTGTGCTGGACCACGCCGGGCATCGACACCACCGGCTCGGGCGTGTCGATTCCCTCCTTCACGAAAAGAGGTGCCACCAGGTCGTCGACCGACAGGCGGGTCTGGGCTACCAGCCGGCGGACGGCGGGCGTGCGGCGCAGGCGGCGCATGCGGCGTTCGGGGAAGGACATGGGACAGAGCGTACCTGGATGATTTCGGCACCCGGCGGCGACCATAGGCGGCTCAGCGCCAGTCCACCGAAGCGACGTCGGGCGCCTCCGAGAACCCCCTGAGGTCGACGGCCGTGGGGGTTCCTCCGCCACCGGACGACCTGAGTCAGCGGACGACGAGCGTGCCGTGCATGAAGGGGTGGACCCGGCAGGTGAAGGGATAGCGGCCGGGCGGAAGGGTCTCGACGCCGGCGATGGCGGCGGCCTGGCCCCAGGGAACGAAGACGTCGAAGCGGGGCGGGCCGCCGGCCCGCACCTCGGTGATGCCGTGCTTCCGGCCGCCGAAGGGGCCGCCGTAGAGGTCGGGGTTGAAGAACTCGACGCTGCCGCCCTGGTCGATGGTCACCGTCTCGGGGATGTAGTGGGTGAACCAGGCGGTGAGGGCACCGCCGCCTGAGCCGCTGGGGCCGGCGACGGCCGAGTTCGCCGGCGTGGCGCTCCCGTCGTGAAAGAAGCCCTGCGACGCGTCGCTCGGGCCGACGGTCTCGCCGTCGGCCCGGCCGGGCATGCCCTGGTAGCGGTCGGCGCCCGACCCGTCGACGAAGAAGCCGAACCCGCCGTCGCCGAAGCCCAGGGAACCGGTGGTGCGGATGATCTCAGAGGCCCCGGGCTCGTGCGGCGAAGGCGGCGCCACCTCGTAGGCGTCGTCGCCGGAGTCGTCGAGGAAGACGCCGACACCGCCCAGGAACCCACTGCCCTCTTCCCAACGGGAGATCTTGTCGCAGGTCCCGCCCGTGTCCAGCGCTCCGCCGGCGCCGAGGGTCCGGTCTTCGGCGTTCGGGTCAAGCGGCCGGGGCAGGTAGTAGGAGTACCGGTCGTCGCCGCCGCCGTCGTGGAGAATCCCGACCCCGAGCAGCGTCCCGAACCCCTTGGCCAGGCGGATCGCTTCGTAGCGGTCGTTGCCCCCGGCGTCGAACAGGATGCCAACGCCGCCGAAGTGACCGGCCCCCAGCGCGATCGACTTTGCCAGGTAATGGTCGTCGCCGCCGCCGTCGAGCAGTATCCCGACACCCCAGGACCCGACACCGCCGGTCATGACGCGCGACACGAGCGGGTCGGCGGTGCACAGCCCATCCAGGGTCGGGTCGGGCGGCGCCGTGCGGCCGTAGGTGTCGTTGCCGGCCACGTCGACGAGCAGCGCCTCGGAGATGACGCACTCTCCGGCCAGCAGGTCGTAAGCCGGATTGACACAGCCCCGCGACGGCTGCGTGGACATAGCCCCCGAACCGGCCGGGCCCCGTCGCACGTCGATGAGGTTGCCGCCGGCGTTGTTGAGATACACGTCGTCTCCGCCCGAGTCGACGCTGAGCATGTAGTCGTGGGCCACCAGATCGTTGCCGCCGTCGAGATCCAGGCGCAGGACGGGCCACAGGTCGAGGTCGGATCCGCCGGCGGCCCCAACGGTTGGCACGGCGATGGGCACGGTGGCGCGGAGGAATCGCTGCAGCTCGAGGCCTTGGGACTGGAGCCGGGCCGCACAGGCCCGCAAACTCCCCGTCTCCGCCTCGGCGGGCAGGCGCTCCCGGTGCGAACCCGGATCGCCCAGCCACCGCGGCGGCCCAGGCAGCCGCTCGAGGAGACGATCGGTGGCGTCCTGACAGTCCGCCAGGGTTCCGAGCATCACCGCCAAACGGCCGGCGAGGGCCGGGGGCAGCCGGTCGGCGGCCAGAGCCGCCGTCGCCTCGAGGGGCCGGTGGAGTTCTGAAGCCAGAGCGGCGACCACCCTGGTGAGCTCGGCGCCGGGGTCGGCCGGCAAACGCAGAAACGGTTGCTCCTCGGCGTGTACGAGACGGGCGACGCTCGGGTCCAGCACCCGGGAGGCCTCCAGCACCCGGGAGGGCTGGGCTCCTGACACCGCCGACGGCGCCACGGCCACGACGGGCATGGCCACCAACGCCAACGCGACAACTCCAGAACGGAGCGACCCCATCACCGTCCCCCCTTGCCGTCACGTATTCGAACGAACGAATCGGTGAAGGTTCCTACTCGACGGTACGCCGCGCCGCGGCGGACCACAACCGCAGGTCAGCCGGCCTCTCCGGGGGACACCCCCGAGCCCCCGGGCACCAGGAGGGCCCGCCCCCCGTGGTCGTCGAGCAGCCGGCGGGCCGCTTCGGTGCCGACGGCGACGGGGTCGTCGCCCTCGTGGTTGAGACGCAGCACGACCCGGCCGTCGAGCGAGGCGAGCAGCACCTCGATCGCCACGCCGCCGTCGGGCCGGACGGTGGCCAGAGCCCCGCAGGCCAGGTCGCATCCGCTGCCCAGTTGGCGCAGGAAGGCCCGTTCGGCCTCCACGGCCGTCCGGGCCGCAGCGTCGTCGATGGCGGCGAGCCGACCGAGCGTGGCGTCGTCCCCGGCCCGGCACTCGACCGCCAGGGCCCCCTGGGCGACCTGCGGCAGCATGACCTTCGGGTCCAGGACCTCAGCCACGTGGTCCAGCATCTCGAGCCGCTCGAGCGCGGCCAGGGCGACGACCACGGCGTCGAACTCCGAGGCCTTCTCCACCCGGGTCTGGATGTTCCCCCGCAGCGAGCCGAAGGTGAGGTCCGGGCGGGCGGCGGCCAGCTGGGCCCGGCGCCGGACGGAGCCCGTACCGATCCGACCGCCGGTCGGGATGTCGTCCAGGCGGTGGCCGACGAGCACGTCGCGCGGATCGGCCCGCTCGGGCACGGCCGCCAGGCGCAGGCCCTCGGCCGTTTCCGAGGGGAGATCCTTGGCGGAGTGGACGGCGATGTCAGCCCGGCCGTCGAGCACGGCCTGCTGCACTTCCTTGACGAAGACGCCGGTGCCGCCGACCTCCCAGATCGGGACATCGGGGCGCTGGTCCCCCACCGTGGACACGATGACGAGCTCGGGGACGAGCCCAGAGACAAGCTCAGCGTTGCCCGCCGCGAGGAGGGTGGCGATCCGCTCGGCTTGCCACAGAGCGAGCCGGCTGCCCCGGGTCGCTATCCGCAGCGGGCCCGCCTCGCTCAAGGCTCCAGATCGAAGAGGGCGGTGAGGGCGTCGGCGAAAAGCTCGCCGCGCCCGCTGCCGGCCGCTTCCTTCACCCGTACGGTCGGGTCGTGGAGGAGCTTGGCGACGATGCCGCGGGTGAGCGCCTCGACCGTCTCGGCCGCCTTCGGGTCGAGGCTCTCGAGCCGGGAGCGGAACCGCTCCAGCTCGCCGAGCCGCACCTCCTCGCCCCGGGCCCGCAGGGCGCTCACCAGAGGGGCCACTTCCCGCGCCGTCCGCTCGGAGCGGAACCGCTCGAGCTCGGCGGCGATGATCTTCCGTACCCGGGCGACCTCGCGTCGGCGGCGGTCCATCGAATGCTCGGCGAACGCCTTGAGGTCGTCCATGTCGAGCAGGGTGACATCGGGCACATCGGCGGCGGCCGGGTCAACGTCCCGGGGCACGGCGATGTCGACGATGAGCAATGGCCGGTTGAAGCGGCGGGCCATGGCCAGCTCGAGGTCCGATTCGTCGATCACGATCTCGGTGGAGCCGGTCGAGGTGAGAACCACGTCGACGCGGGCCAGCGCCTCGGCCAGCTCTTCAATCGGCATGGCCCGGCCACCGACCCGGGCGGCCACTTCGGTGGCCCGTTCCGTGCCCCGACCGGAGACCATGACCTCGCCGACCCCGGAGCCGGCCAGGGATCGGGCCATGCCCTCGCCCATCTCGCCGGCGCCGAGCACCAGCACCTTGCGCTCGACCAGCGAACCGAGACGCTCGCACGCCATGGCCACGGCGGCCGACGACATCGATACCGCCCCGCGCCCGATGCCCGTTTCGGCCCGCGCCCGCTTCCCGACCTCGATGGCGTGGCGGAAGGTTCGGGCCAGCGACTGGCCGGACGTTCCCTCCTGCTCGGCCACCCGCAGGGTCTCCTTGACCTGCCCGAGAATCTCGCCCTCGCCCAGGATGACCGAGTCCACCCCGGCGGCCACGCCGAAGAGATGGGCGACGGCGGCCTCGTCGTAATAGCTGTAGACGTGGTCGATCAGGTCGGTGGCGGTCAGCCCGGCCTGCTCGGCCAGGAAGTCGCACACGTCCCCCACGGAGGGGTGGAACTTGGTGCAGATCGCGTAGACCTCGGTGCGGTTGCAGGTGGAGAGAACCGCCACTTCCACCAGATGCTCGCGGCCGGCCAGGTTCTTCAGCGCGTCGGGCAGGCGGGCAGGCGGAATGGAAACCCGCTCCAGCAGGGGGAGCGGGACGGTGCGGTGGTTCAGTCCTACGACTACGAAAGACACGTCCGCAGCCCCTCCCTGGCTTCGTCCCAACGGCCAGCGCGGATCGCTTCGAGAATGCCGGAATCAACGGTCCCATACCAGCCGGGCCGCTCACGAAAACTACCGGTGGGAAGCGCTTTCGCGCGCGCGTCCCCCGCCAACTCCACCAGGGCGGCCAGTTCCGGGCCGAGGTCTTCAGCCAGCCGGTCCCGGAGCCAGGCGGCCAGCGCCGGGCTGCGACCGGAGGTGCCCACGGCGACCTCGAGATCGCCCCGCCGGAGAACGGCCATGGGCCGGAGCGTGGCGGCCCCGCCGGCCTGCGCCGAGCTGGCGAAGCAACTTCGCTCCTCGGCGGCCGCCAGCACGTCCCGGTTGGCATCGGCGTCGTCGGTGGCGGCGAGGGCCAGCCATGCGCCGTCGACGTCCTCGGGCCGGAACGGGCGGCGGTGGACGGTGAGGCGGCCCTCGCCGGCCCACCCGTCGACCTCGGGCG
>CAZCVW010000212.1:0-6197 GCA_964502185.1 uncultured Burkholderiales bacterium | reverse complement strand
GCATCGCTCGCCATTCTCCCTTTCCCATCTCAGGCTGTAGCGATCGTGCGGGATATAGCCGTACAAGCGCTATGACCTGCGGCTGCTAAGACAGGCGGCATGAGTGCAGCGTTGGACGGGTTGCGGGTCCTCGATGTGTCGACGTTGTTCGCCGGTCCGATCGTCGCCACGCTGCTGGCGGACTTCGGCGCCGAAGTCACCAAGGTGGAGCACCCGAGCGGCGATCCCATGCGGACCATGGGGTGGCGCAAGGACGGCTTCTCGCTGATGTGGCTCTTCTACAACCGCAACAAGGAGGCGATCACCCTCAACCTGTCGGCCCCGGCCGGTCAGGCCCTCTTTCGGGAACTGGTGGCCGGCGCCGACGTGGTCGTCGAGAACTTCCGGCCCGGCGTGATGGAACGCTGGGGCCTCGGGTGGGACGAACTCTCGGCGGTCAATCCCCGCCTGGTCATGGTGCGGGTGACCGGCTTCGGGCAGGAGGGCCCCTACAAGAGCCGTCCCGGTTACGGGACGCTGGCCGAGTCGCTGTCGGGCTTCGCCCACATCAACGGGTACCCGGACGGGCCGCCGACCCTTCCGCCCCTGGCCCTGGCCGACGGCATCGCCGGGTGCGTCGGCGCCTTCGCCGCTCTGGCCGCCCTCCGCCACCGGGACGCTACGGGGGAGGGCCAGATGGTCGACCTCGCCATCTACGAGCCGCTGTTCTGGATCCTCGGCAGCCAGGCCACCCTCTACGACCAGCTCGGCATCGTCCAGGAGCGCACCGGGAACCGGGCGCCGTTCATGGCGCCCCGCAACAGTTTCCAGGCCGCCGACGGGCGCTGGCTCGGTTTGTCGGCGGGCAGCACGGCGGTGGCGGCCCGGGTGGCCCGGGTCATCGGGCGGGAGGACTTCATCGCGGAGCCGTGGTTCGCCGACCACGAGGGCCGCATCGCCCATCAGGACGAACTCGAAGGCGCCATCGCCGCCTGGGTGGGAGAGCACTCGTCGGACGAGGTCATCTCCGCCTTCGAGGAGGCCGAGGCGGCCATCGCCCCGATGTACTCCATGGCCGACATCGCCACCGACCCGCACTACCGGGCCCGGGAGACGATCACGGCCGTCGACCATCCCGACCTCGGCGCGGTGTCCATCCCCAACCTGGTCGCCCGCCTCGGCGGTTCCCCGGGTGCGGTCCGCCATCTCGGGCGCGATCTCGGCGCCGACAACGAGGCCGTGTACGTCGACCGGTTAGGCCACTCGCCCGACGAGCTCGCCGCCTGGCGGGCCGACGGCGTCGTCTGATGCATTGAACCTTTGCCGACCTGGGAATAGTGTCCAGTAACTCGCGGGGGCGGGCGGTCCTCGGGTGAGGCCGCGGCCCGGCGAAGGGGACCGGCCGAAGGGATGTCGATGGCGGGCGAGACGACGATCGAGCAGCACGACCGAGAGCTGGACTCCGACGGGGAGGTACTTCTCGTCGTGCCCGCCGCGGCCGAATACCTGAGGCTCGTACGGCTCACCGCCGCCGGGCTGGCCAGCCGGATGGGCTTCACCTTCGACGAGGTGGAGGACCTGAGGATCGCCGTGGACGAGCTGTGCTTCCTGCTCCTGGCCGACGGCGACGTCGACCGCCGGATAGAGCTGCGCTACTTAGCGGGAACGGATTCCATCAGCATCGAAGGCCGCACGTCGCTGTCCGGCGAGCCGCCCGAGCCCAATGACCTGTCGGTTCAGATCCTTTCCGCCCTCGTCGACGAACACGAGATCTCAGGCAGTGACGGTGAGATCCGCTTCCGCCTCCTGAAACGGCGCGAGGAGCCCTGATGGCCTTCGACAATCCGGAGCGTGACGAGCTCCGTCGCAAGCTCGGGGAGTTCGCCCGCACGCGCGACGTGACGCTGCGGGACGAGATCGTCACGGCCCAGGTCGGGCTGGCCGAATACCTGGCCCGGCGGTTCAAGAACCGGGGCGAGCCCATCGAGGACCTGGTCCAGGTCGCCCTGCTCGGACTGCTCAAGGCGGTCGAGCGGTTCGACCCCGACCGCGGCCTCGAGTTCTCCACCTTCGCCACTCCGACCATCGTCGGTGAGCTCAAGCGCCACTTCCGGGACAAGGGTTGGGCGGTGCGCGTCCCCCGGCGCGTCCAGGAACTGCACCTGCGGATGGGCACGGTCGTGAACGCGCTGTCCCAGGAACTCGGGCGCTCCCCCACGATCCCCGAGATCGCCCGCCAGGCCGACGTGTCGGTCGACGAGGTCCTCGAAGCGATGGAGGCGGGGCGGGCCTACCGGTTCAGTTCCATCGATACCCCGACCGGCGACGACGACGACCGGGCCCCGAGCCCCGCCGCCCAGCTCGGCGGCGAGGAAACCGGCCTGGAGGAAGTGGAGCAACGCCTCCTGCTGTCGCCCCTGCTGGCCAGCCTGCCCAAGCGGGAGCAGATGATCATCCATCTCCGCTTCTACCGGGGGATGACCCAGTCGGAGATCGCCGACCGGCTCGGCATCAGTCAGATGCACGTCTCGCGCCTCCTCGCCCGGAGCCTGGTCCAACTGCGCGAACGGGCCGGAACCCCGGCCGACGGATGAGCGCCCCAGGTTTCCCAGTAAGTTTCCCAGTAGGTTTCCCAGCCTTCCCGGTGGGTACCCCTCAGCCACACATCACGACCGATGGTGATAGCGACCGAGGAGAGCGACATGGGCAGCAATTCCGACGACGCCAAGGGACGAGCCAAGGAAGCGGTCGGCGATCTGACGCACGACGAGCGCCTGCAGCGCGAAGGCAAGATGGATCAGGCCGGCGCGGCGGTGAAGGACAAGGCGGAGAAGGCCAAGGACACGGTCAACGACGCGGTCGACAGCATCAAGGACAAGTTCAACCGCTAACTGGCTCAACCGAGGAACGGCAGGCAGGCAGCCTGCCGTTCCATCGCGCCCAGGCGGTGTCCTCGTTGAATCGGGCGGGGCGGCGCTAGCGTGACAAGAATCGGCCAGAAGAAGGGACGTAAGAAGTGGATCTCGGTCTGGACGTCACGGAGCGAAACGGCCACGCCGTACTCGCCGTCCACGGAGAGGTCGACGTCTACACGGCGCCGCAGTTCCGGGAGCAGCTGATCCAGCTGGTGGACGCGGGTCAGCGCCACATCGTGGTCGACCTCGAGGGTGTGGAGTTCCTCGACTCGACGGGCCTCGGTGTCCTCGTCGGTGGGCTGAAGCGCGTCCGGAGCCACGACGGCGACCTGGCCATCGTGTGCACCCAGCGGCGCATCCTCAAGGTCCTGGAGATCACCGGCCTCACCAAGGTGTTCGACATCCACGCATCGGTCGACGCCGCGGTGGCGGGCGACGGCCACGGATGACCGAGGTCGTCGAACTTGAGATTCCGGCCCGGCCCGAGTTCGTCAGCATCGCCCGGATGGCCGTCTCGGCGCTGGCCGCCATCCGCCCGGGCCTCCCCTACGAGCGGGTCGACGACCTCCGCATCGTGGTGTCCGAGGCCTGCACCTGTGCCATCGAGGCGCCCGGCGCCGAGGACCGCCTCCGGCTGCACTGCCTCGACGAAGGCGACCGGCTCGAGATTCGCATCCAAGGAGCCGAGGGCGCGTTCGACACCGCCGTCGCCGGGCTCGGGGCGGGCGGCTCGGCCAGCGACAACGACTTCCGCATCTCGCTGATCCGAGCACTGGTCGACGAGGCCGAGGTCAGCCCGACGGCGACCGGCAGCGAACTGTGCCTGATCCTCAAGCGCGATCAGACCATGGGCCAGGGGTAGGGGTATTCGGAGAGCGGTTCCGGGAAGACCGGGTGCGACAGCAGCCAGGCGAGACGCTGGCGGACGGAGTCCAACTCGGCCGGGTCGAGCAGTTCACGGAAGCGGGGCGCCAGCCGGCCACCGACGGCCACCGACGCGGCCACCCGTTCCAGGTCGGCGAGGTCGCCCTCGGCGATGGGCTGGCCCTCGTAGTCCCAGATGACCGTGCGCAGCTTGATGGAGGCGTGGAAGCTCAGGCCGTGGTCGATACCCCAGATGTGGTCGTCGCGGTCGCGCAGGCAATGGCCCGATTTCCGGTCGGCGTTGTTGGCCACCACGTCGAAGAGGGCGAACTGGCGGAAGCAGTCGCCGAATTGTTCCCGCAGCGTGAAGAAGTGCTCCTCGGGGTTGTGCTCGACGAAGAGCTGCACCATGCCCTCGCCGGCCGGTCCGTCCCGCAGCACGGTGAGCGGCACGATGGACCACCCGAGCGCCTCGGACAGTTCGAAGGCGGCCACCTCCCGCAGGCACAGCGTTCCCCGGGCGAAGTCCCACAGCGGCCGTTCCCCCCGGCGGGGTTTGTAGATGGCCATGCTCTCGAGGCCCTCGTGCTCCAGCCGGGCCAGGAAGGTGGCGTTGGACGACCACGGCATCCGCCCGAGGATTTCGAGCGACCCGGCCGTCAGCAGTTCGCGGCGAGTTCCTTTGCTACCCGCTGGGCCTTCGCCGATCTCTGGCACCATTTCTTTTCTCGGGGCGGTACTACCGCCGCCCGTGCCCGTTCAGCTTCGGGCAGGCGTGGCCGAGAGGGTCGAGGGGGGTGCCGCAACGTGGGCACGGCGGGCGCCCGGCGGCCACCGACGCCGTCCCGCGGCTCGCCATCGCCCGAGCCTGGCCCGGCGTGAGGTAGAGGCGGGCCACGTAGCTCTCGCTCTCAACCGCCGCCGCCCGCGGATCGTCGGCCGCTCCCGGTTCGTCGTTTCCTGGCTCGTCGTTTCCTGGCTCGTCGCCGGCCGCCGGCCGTTCGTGCAGCTCCAGGAGGATCATGCGCCGGGCCGGATCGAAGCCGATACCAATGGCGGTGGCCCGGAACAGGGGGACGGGGTCGCCCTGGATCTCAGCCCCGGCGCCCGCTTCGGCCGGCTCCTCTCCGGCGAGCTCTCCGGCGAGCTGGTCGAGTAGGGCGGCGAGCCGGTCGGCCAGCACGGCGACCTGTTCCTTCTCCACGAGCACGGACAGCACGCTGCCGTCCTTGACGGCCTGGACGTAGAAGGTGCGCTGTCCCGGCACACCGACTGCCCCCGCCGCGATCGAATCGACCGGGTCGAACTCGATCTCAGGCACTGGCCGCACTATCCGACTCCACGGGGACACCCCGGGCCCCGGACGATCCCAGCGCGCCACATGATCCGAGCGCGGGCGATCCCAGCGCGGCGGCCGGATCGGTGGTGGCCCCGGCGCCGGCGTCCACCTCGCCCGGCTTCTCCTCCGGCGGGCGGAGCTCGTCGAGCGAGCCCGTGTCGTTGAGCTTGACCAGGGCGGCCCCGACCGGCCCGAAGCGGAGGACGGTGGCCGAGGCGGGGGACACGAACAGGCGCTGGAACAGGTCGAGGTGCACGCCGGTGAAGTGGGCCACGAGCGCCTTGATGGGGTCGGCGTGGGAGACGAGCACCACCAGCTCGCCGGCGTGGTTGGCCACCACCTCCTCGGCGGCGGAGATCATCCGGGATTGCATCTCCCGGATCGACTCCCCACCCGGGAACCGGACGGCGGACGGGGTCACCTGCACCAGCTTCCACAGCGGGGTGGACCGCAGGTCGGTGATCTTCTGGCCCGACCATTCGCCGTAGTCGGCTTCCATGAGCTCGGGCATGATCTCGACCGGCAGCCCGAGGCGGGTGGCGATCTCGTCGGCGGTCTGCCGGCACCGTTCCAGCGGGCTGGCGTAGACGTGGGTGACGGGCAGGCCGGCGAGGCGCTCGGCGGCGGCCTCCGCCTGCTGGCGCCCCTTCTCCGACAGGTCGATCCCGGGGCGGCGTCCGGAGAGCACGGGGCCCGTCTCGGCCGTGACAGCGTGGCGCACCAGCACCACCTGGGTGCTGGGCGGCGGGGCGGGGGCGGGCGCTGGGCTGAGGGAGGGCTCGGCCTGGTTCTCCGCTTCGGAGGGCGTGGGGTCCGGCATAGCCGGCGAATGCTAACGGCCGGCGCGGGATCGGCGATTACCGGCCGAAACGCAGGAGCTCGGAAGCCACCGGGCACCTGGACCGCGCCGCGGCCATCCTGGGTGCCACCAGGCCGCCGGGGCCGGCCACCTCGTCGACGGCGTCGAGGGGCAGCACGTCGACTGGCAGCACGTCGACTGGCAGCGCAAGTTGATGGTCGGGAAGCGGGCCGAGCCGGGCCAGGAGGGCGTCGAACAAAGGGCCGGGCAAGGTCCGCCCGACGCCGGCGACCAGCCACAC
>CAZCVW010000211.1:0-6210 GCA_964502185.1 uncultured Burkholderiales bacterium | reverse complement strand
GCCGAGGTGGCCGGCGCCGCCCGCCGCCACGGGCTGGCGCTCCACTGCGACGGCGCCCGCATCTTCAACGCGGCGGTGGCCCTGTCGGTGGCCGCGTCCGAGCTGGCGGCCCCGGCCGACACCGTCATGTTCTGCCTGTCCAAGGGTCTCGCCGCCCCCGTCGGCTCGCTGCTGTGCGGGCCGGCGGCCCTGATCGAGGAAGCCCGTACCGACCGCAGCCGCCTCGGCGGGGGCATGCGCCAGGCCGGCGTGATTGCCGCCGCCGGCATCGTGGCGCTCGGCGGGATGGTCGACCGCCTGGCCGATGACCACGTCCGGGCCCGGCGGCTGGCCGAGGCGCTGGCCGAATGCTTCCCCGGCAGCGTCGACCCGACCACCGTGCTGACCAACATCGTGTGTGCCTCGGCCGAGGCGCTCCCCCCCGACCTGCTCGACCGGCTGGCCGCCGGTGGCATCCGGGCCGGCACCATCGACCAGGCCACGGTCCGCTTCGTCACCCACAAGGACGTCGACGACGCCGACCTGGCCCGGGCCATCGAAGCGTTGCGGAAGGCGGCCACCTGACCCATGCCCGGCCTGACCCTGCTCGTCGACGCCTCCAGCCTGCTCTACCGGGCGTTCTTCTCCACGCCGTCGTCCGTCACCGCGCCCGACGGGAAGCCGGTCAACGCCGTCCACGGCTTCCTCGGCATGCTGGCCCGCCTGGTGGCCGACCACGACCCCGAGCGCCTGGCCTGCGCCACCGACGAGGACTGGCGGCCCGCCTGGCGGGTGGAGCACCTGCCGGAGTACAAGCTGGCCCGGGTCCACCCCGGTGGCGATCAGGGCGCGGCCGACGACGAGGTCGGGCGCCAGTCCAGCCTGTGCTTCGAGCTGCTGACCGCCGTCGGTGTGCCGGTGATCGGTTTTCCGGGGTTCGAGGCGGAGGACGTCATCGGCACGCTGGCCGAACGGGAACGGGCGCAGGGGACCGTGGCGGTCGTCTCCGGGGACCGTGACCTCTTCGCCCTCGTGGCCGACGCCGGTTTCGGGGTCGGGGGCGTGTACATCCTCTATCCGGTGCGGGGCGTCTCCGAGCTGGCCCGCATCGACGAGGCCGAGATCACCCGCCGCTACGGGATCCCCGGTCGGGCCTACGCCGACTTCGCCGTCCTGCGGGGTGACCCGTCCGACGGGCTACCCGGCGTGAAGGGCATCGGCGAGAAGACGGCCTCGGCCCTCGTGGCCCGCTACGGCAACCTGGACGCGGTCATGGCCGCCGCCCAGGCGGAACCGGGGGCGGGGGCGCTCTCACGCGTCGCCGCCCAACTCGACTACGTGCAGCGGGCGCAGCGGGTGGTGGCGATCCCCCGGGACCTGCCGCTGCCCGACCTCGACCTCACCCGGCCTAGGAGACCCGCTCCGGCCGAGGTGCTGGAACGGGCGGAGAGCCAGGGAGTGGGCGGGGCGCTGGCCCGGCTCGTGACGGCGCTCCAGGGAGGCCGCTGAGGCGGCGCTAGCCTCGGCCGCAATGGAGATCGTCGCCGACATCCCGGCCAGCGTGCTCGCCGTGTACGCCCATCCCGACGACCCCGAGATCTCGGCGGGGGGCACGCTGGCCCGTTGGGCGCGGGCCGGGTCCAAGGTCTGGGTGCTCATCTGCACCAAGGGGGAGAAGGGATCCCAGGACCCGGCCCAGGACCCAAACGAACTGACCCGGATCCGCATCGAGGAGACGGAAGCCGCCGGTCAGATCCTCGGCCTCACCGGCCACTTCCACTTCGACTACGGCGACGGGGAGCTCGAGGACGGGCGTGAACTCCGGGCCCGGATCGTGGAGCTGATCCGGCGCTTAGCGCCGGAGGTGGTGGTCTGCCCGGACCCCACGGCGGTTTTCTTCGGCGACCGGTACTACAACCATTCGGACCATCGCGTCACGGGCTGGGCCACGCTCGACGCCGCCTCTCCGGCGGCCGGCAACCCGCACTACTTCCCCGAGCAGCTCGCCCAGGGTTTGGGTGTCCATCACGTCTCCACCGCCTACCTGTCCGGCACCCTCGAGCCGAACTGCTGCGTGGACGTCGGCGAGGACATCGACGTGAAGATCGACGCCCTCTTCTGCCACGCCAGCCAGCTCACCGAGACGGGCGAGTGGTTCCGCGAGTTCCTGCGGGAGCGGGCCGAGGAGGCCGGCCGCGAGGCCGGAGTCCGCTACGCCGAGGGATTCCGCCGGCTCCGCTTCGGCGGCTGAGCTGTCACATTTGGGGTCAGGAGCGGCGGATGCCGCCGGCGCGCCACTCGGCCATGGCCCGAAGTACGAGGACGGCGACCACGGCCACGCCGCCCGCTCCGATCAAACCGCCGATGAGGGCGCCGAGGCCCTCGGCCGTGCCGCAGTCACCGTCGCACTCGATCCCCGCCAGCCCGAAGCCGATCGCCGCTCCGGACAGTCCGCCCACGACCACGGCGAAGAAGGCGGCCAGTACCGCGGCACGGCTGACGGGAGCCTTCGGGCCAGGGACCGGAGCCTCGCCCTGGTCGTCCATCTTCGGATGGTACCTACGCAGGTAGGCTCGCCCGTAAAGAGGAGGCAGACCGTCAAAGCCCTCGTGGTCCTCCCCACCTACAACGAGGCCGCCAACATCGCCGAAGTGCTCCGGCGAATCCGGGCCGCGGCGGCCGACGTGGACATCCTCGTGGTGGACGACTCCAGTCCCGACGGCACGGCTGACCTAGCCGAGGCCATGGCCGGCGAGATCGGCGGCATCGAGGTTCTGCGCCGTCCGGCCAAGGCGGGCCTCGGCAGCGCCTACCGGGCCGGGTTCCGGCTCGGCCTCGGCCGGGGCTACGAAGCCTTGGTGGAGATGGACGCCGACCTCTCCCACGACCCGGCGACCCTGCCCGCCCTGCTGGCCGAAGTGGAAGCGGGCGCGGATCTCGCCATCGGTACCCGCTACATGCCGGGCGGGAAGATCCCCGACTGGCCCTGGTACCGGCGGGCCATCTCCCAAATCGGCAACCTCTACGCCCGGGTGCTGCTCGGCATCTCGCCCCGGGACTCGACCTCGGGGTTCCGCGTGTACCACCGCCGGGCCCTGGAGGGCATCGACCTCGACGCGGTGCGGGCCGACGGATACGGCTTCCAGATCGAGATGGCCTACCGGGTCGAGCGGAACGGCGGCACGCTGGCCGAGGTTCCCATCGAGTTCCGCGACCGCACGCTCGGCCACTCGAAGATGTCGGGCCGCATCGTGGTCGAGGCTCTCGCCCTGGTCACGGTGTGGGGGGTGCGCGACCGCCTCCGGCGGCACCCGGTACGCCGAGCCGGTGGCTGAACCAGCTGTCTTGTCCCTCTCGGGGCACGGCGGCCGGACGATCCTCCACGTCGACCTCGACGCTTTCTACGCCTCGGTCGAGGTGCTGGCGAACCCCGGCCTGCGTGGCCGTCCGGTGCTGGTCGGAGGGACGGGCCCCCGGGGGGTCGTGGCCGCCGCCTCCTACGAGGCCCGCCGCTTCGGGGTCCATTCCGCCATGCCGATGGCCCGGGCCCGGCGCCTGTGCCCCGAGGCGGTGGTGCTCGCGCCCCGTTTCGACGCCTACCAGGCGGTGAGCCGGGAGGTGGGCGAGATCTTCCGTTCCTTCACCCCGCGGGTCGAACCCATCGCCCTCGACGAGGCCTTCCTCGACGTCGCCGGCGCCGCCCGCCTCTTCGGGACCGGGCCGGAGATCGGGGAGGCGATCCGCCGGCGGATCCGGACGGAGACGGGCCTGGCCGCCTCGGTGGGGGTCGCCACCTCCAAGCTGGTGGCCAAGCTGGCCAGCGAGGAGGCCAAGCCGGACGGGATGTTAGTGGTGGAGCCGGGCACGGAGCTGGCCTTCCTCCATCCCCTGCCCGCCGGGCGGCTGTGGGGCGTCGGCCCGGCCACCCTGCGCCGCCTGGCCCGCTACGGCACCGAAACGGTGGGTGACCTGGCCGCCCTGCCCGAGGCGAGCCTCGTCGAGGCGCTCGGCCGGGCGGCGGGCGGCCAGCTCCACCGGCTGGCCTGGGGCCGCGACGACCGCCCCGTGGAGCCGGATCGGGAGGCGAAGTCCGTCGGGGCCGAGGAGACCTTCCCCCGGGATCTGCACGACGACGAGCGCTTGGCGTCGGAAGTGGTGCGCCTCGCCGAGCGGACGGGCGGGCGGCTCCGCCAGCACGGCCTGGCCGGCCGGACGGTGACCCTCAAGGTGCGCTACTCCGACTTCCGGACGATCACCCGGTCGGCGACCGTCCCCGAGCCGATCTCGGCCACGGCCGATATCGCCCGCCTGGCCACCGACCTGCTCAGACGGCTGGAACCGGCCGGGGGCATCCGGCTGCTGGGCACCTCGGTCCACAATCTCACCGCCGCTCCGGCCCACCAGGAAGAACTGCCCCTCGGGGACGTGCCCGCCCACCGGCCCACCGAGCGGGTGCAGGAGGCGATCGACGCGGTTCGCGCCCGCTTCGGCGAGGACGCCCTCCGGCCAGGAAGCGGCGCCTAGGGTTTGCGCTTGCCGTTACGGCGCCGCAGCTCCGTCCACAGCACCGGGAGCTGCAGGTCGTTCCGGAAGCGGACCAGGAGCACCAGGTAGGCCAGGCCGGCGACGACGTGGTAGCCGACGAACACCGGTATCGACGTCCCGAGGAGCAAGCGGAAAGCGAGGCCGATCCCCCCGTAGCAGAGGAGGGCGGCCGGCGCGGCCCGGAAGAAGCCGCGGCCGAAGGGATGCATGCCCATGAAGTGCCAGACCTGGGCCAGAGGGGCGAGGTTGTTGGCCAGGATGCTTGACGACCAGGCGAGGGCGGCTCCCGTGACCCCGTAGCGGGGGATGAGGAGCAGGTTGAGGCCGATCTGGAGGCTGAGCCCGAAGACCGTGTTGTACAGGTTCCAGGAGCTCTTGCCGCCCATGAGGAGCACCACGTCGACGGTGCCGACGGCGGTGGCCACCAGCATGACGAGCCCGAGCACGACCAGCACCCCGGCACCGCCCTTGAAGCCGGAGCCGAAGACCCGCAGCAGCGTCGGCGAGAAGAGGGCGAAGGTGAGATACAAGGGCCAGACGACCGTCATGAGCCAGGCCGTGGAGGTCTGGTAGACCTCGTTCGCCCGGCGCTTGTCGCCGAGCGCCAGCAGTTCGGCCAGCTTCGGCTGGAGGACCTGCTGGATGGCCACCCCCACCATGAGGCCGGCGGTGATGTAGCGGGTGGCGGCGTTGAAGATCCCGGCCGAGTTGGTGGAGTCCAGCCGTCCGACCAGCAGCGTGTTGAGCCAGAGCGTGACCACCTGGGCGATGCCGGCGAAGCCCCGGGGGGCGGTGAAGCGCCAGAACCTGGAGGCCAGTTCGGGCGTCGGGCGGGAAGGTCCGGCCAGGCCCTTGCGGGAGGCCTGCCGTTCCGCCTGACGCAGCAGCACCATCAGCCAGGCGAAGGCGGCGGCGAAGGCGATGGCCAGGGGGGCGGCGAAGGCCAGGGCGACGGCGGTCGTGCCCATACCGGCGCTGACCACGGCCAGGGCCAGGAGGGGCTGCAGGGCCGACCGGCCGAGCTTGTCGACCATCACCGACGGGACCATGGTGCCGAAACCGCGCGTGCCGGACAGGGCGACCAGCGTCGCCGCCGAGGGCGGAAGGAAGAAGGCGAAGACGCGGGCGAAGTCGGCGATGCGGTCGCTGCCCTCGCCCTTACCGAAGATCTCGGCCAGTTCCGGCGCCCAGACCCACAGGGCCGCACCCAGGAGGGTGGCCACGACGAGGACGGGGATGAGGGCCACCAGGATCGTCGGCCGGATGTCCTGGGGCCGGCCCCGGGCCCGGAGCCGGGCCACGGTCCGCACCAGGCCGGTGTCGGCGCCGATCTCGGAGGCGCGCGACAGGATCGTGAACAGACCCATGGCCGAGGCGAAGGCCCCGTACCCCGTCGCCCCCAGGCCATTGGTGAGGACCAGGACGAGGGCGAAGGTCAGCACTCCGCTGGCCACGGCGCCCACCAGATTGAGGGCGCCGCCTCGCGCCAACGACCCCAGGTCGGCGCGGGACTGCTCTTGTTCTTCGGCTTCCGGCCCGGTCAGGGTTTCGGGTGCTTCGGGATCAGCCGTGGCGCGGCCCGGCGCTACTGCGCCCAGGAGAACCGCGGGCCGAGCATGTCCACCAGCCTCCGGTTGGAGTCGGCGAAGTGCTCTTCGAGGCGCTCCCGGGTGGCGGGGTCCATCG
>CAZCVW010000210.1:0-6223 GCA_964502185.1 uncultured Burkholderiales bacterium | reverse complement strand
CCCGCCGTTGCGGCGGGTGAGGGGCTGGGCCACGAAGACGGTCAGCCCCTGGTGGCCGCTGACCACCTGCCCGGCGGCGAGGGCCGGGAGATCGAGATCAGGGGCACTCACGCCGGCGGGCAGCCCGGTGGCGTCGGCCCGGGCCAGCCGGCCACGAGGCCCGATGACCACGGTGCCCAGACCCTGGAGGCGGAGGATGCCCTGCAGGCGCACGAGGTTGGGGAGGTCGCCGGCGGCGTCGGCTTCGGCGAGGGCGGCCAGCGACCGGCGCAGCTCGGCGGTGGCGTCGGAGCGGGCGGCCTGGCGGGCGAACACCACGGTGATGAGGCCGGCGACCAGCACGGATCCCACCGACAGGCCGACGAGGGCGAGGAGGAGCCGCCGGCGCAGCGTCATGCTGGATCGAGCCGGTAACCCACGCCCCGGACGGTCGTGATGGCCACCGAGTCGCCCATCTTCTTGCGGACCTGGGCGACGTGGACGTCAACGGTGCGGGGGTCGCCGTACCAGCCGTAGCCCCACACCCCGTCGAGGATCTGCCGGCGGGAGAGCGCCAGGCCCTTGCGCTCGGCCAGGAAGCGAAGGAGCTCGAACTCCTTGCCGGTCAGGTCCGCCACGGCTCCGTTGGCCCGCACCTCCCGCCGTCCGAGGTCGATGACGGCCCGCCCGATCTCGATCAGCTCGTGGGTGGGGGCGGCGGCCTCCGTCCGGCGCAGGACGGCCTTCACCCGGGCCACCAGCTCCCGGGGCGAGAAGGGCTTGGTGAGGTAGTCGTCGGCGCCCATCTCGAGCCCGAGGATCCGGTCGATCTCGCTGTCGCGGGCGGTCAGGAAGATGACCGGCAGAATGTCTAACTCCTGAAACCCCGTCTGCAGCTTGCGGCACACCTCCAGCCCGTCGATACCGGGCAGGCCGACGTCGAGGACGACGAGCCGGGGCCGTTCCCGGCGGGCGGCGGCCAACCCGTCCTCCCCGGTCCCGGCCTTCAGCACCCGGAAGCCCTCCCTGCGCAGGTAGAGCTCGACGAGGTCGGCGATGTTCGGCTCGTCGTCCACGACCAGGATGGTCCCGCCGCTGCTCACCACCGTGCCGATTTCATTGGCCCCGGTTCCACTCGCCCCGGTGGACCGTGTCGCCCCAGTCGCGCCGTCCCCGCTGGAGCGACGGCGAGGGCTCGTCCTCGGTCGGCCAGCCGAGGGCCACGGCGCCGATCGGGCTGTGGTCGTCGGGGATGCCGAACGTGCTCCGCAGCTCGGGGAGCCCGGAGAAGATGCCGAAGAAGAGGGCGCCGAGGCCGGCGTCGACGGCGCCGAGGAGGAGCGTCATCGTGGCGAAGCCGCAGTCGATGTCCCAGTACGGCACGGGCCACCGGTCCTCGTCCCGGTCGACCCAGCCCTTGTCCGGCTCCGCGTACCGTTCGATGTAGGCGCCCTTGGACGAGCACGGCAGCACGATGACGGGGGCCTGGAACAGCCCCGGCCAGCGGAACCCCGTCCGCTCGCCGGACGGGAAGGTCGAGTCCCAGAAGCGGCCGGTCTGCTCGGGGCCCTCGAGGACGAGGAAAGCGAACCCCTGGGTGAACCCGGCCGACGGTGCCCGCCGGGCCTGGTCCAGGAGCCGGTCGAGGAGTTCAGGCGGTACGGCCCGCGACCCGAAGTTGCGGACCATCCGCCGACGCCGTACGACATCCGAGAACTCCATTCAGCCTCCCGCGTCCGGGGCGGCGGGCTAGGCGCCCCGGGGCTCCTTGGGGAGGCCGAGGACCCGCTCGCCGACGATGTTGCGCATCACCTCGTCGGTGCCACCGGCGACGCGGATGCCGGGGACGCCGAGCACAAACTCCGACCAGCTGAAGGTGCCCCACTCGCCGGTGTCGGCGATGAGGCGGGGGCCGAGGATCGTGCTGACGGTGTGCGAGATCCGCTGGAGGTTGTTGGTGAGGGCCAGCTTGAGGGTCGACAGCTCGGCGCCGGGCAGCTGGCCGACCTGCATCTTGGCCAGAGCCCGCATCGACGTGTACCGGGCCACCTGACCCTGGATGTAGACCTCGGCGAGGCGCTGGCGCAGGCGGGGGTCCTCGTTGGCGCCCATCCTCCGGGCCATGTCGGCCAGCCGGTCCCACACGGCGAAGCCCGAGCCGGTGGAGCCGCCGCCGATGGCCATCCGCTCGTTCATGAGCGTGGTGAGGGCGACACCCCAGCCCTCCCCGGCGTCGCCGAGGCGATGGTCGTCGGGGATGCGCACGTCGGTGAAGAAGACCTCGTTGAAGGCCGCCCCTCCCGTCATCTGGCGCAGCGGGCGGATCTCGACGCCGGGAGCGTGCATGTCGACCACGAACATGGTCATGCCCTTGTGCTTGCTGCCGGCGCCTGGACCTTCAGACAAGACAGGGCTGGTGCGGGTGATGATTTCGCCGATGTCCGAGTAGTGGGCGCCCGAGGTCCACACCTTCTGGCCGTTGATGACCCACTCGTCGCCGTCGCGGACGGCCTTCGTCTGGATTCCGGCCAGGTCGGAGCCGGCCACCGGCTCGGAGAACAACTGGCAGGCCACAACGTCACCCCGGTACATGGCCGGAAGGTAGCGCTGGCGGATGGGCTCTTGGGCGTGGGCCAGGATCGTGGGGGCGATCATCCCGTAGCCGATGCCGAGGGGGCCGACCGACGGGGTCTCGAAGCGGTTCTCGAGGCTCGAGTAGATCCGCTCGTACTCCTTGGGCAGGCCCCGCCCGCCGTACTCGGTGGGGCCGGAGATCCAGCCGAGACCGGCCTCCCACAGCTTGGCCCGCCAGGCCTTGGCCGCCGCGACCTCGGCCAACTCCTCTTCCAGGGTCTTCTCCTGGAAGATCCCGATCTTGTCGGAGCCCTCGCCCCAGGCCTGGCTGGCTTCCCGGGCGGGTGCGCCGTTGGCCTCCAGGAAAGCGAGCGCCTCGGCCCTGAATTCCTCTGTGCTGATCACGGGCCGGATGTTACCGCCCGGTCGCAACGGCGCGGCTACGGTCAGCGCCGGATGGACAGCCCGCCTCCCGCCCCCTCCGCCTGCCGGCTCTGCGAGACGCCTTTGGCGACCGGGACGGAACGTTGCCCGTCGTGCGGCCAGTACCAGCTGACCGAGATCCCGGCGGCGAGCCGTTGGCGCCTCGCCGGTGGACTGGCCGTGATCTACGCCGTCGTGGCCGTGCTGCTCGCCCTCACCAAATGACGGCTGCCCCGCCAGGGCCGACGGTCGAGGTCGACGGGCTCGTCGTCGCCTACGGCAACACCGTGGCGGTGGACGGGCTGTCGTTCAGCGTGGCCGCGGGCGAGGTGTTCGGGCTGCTCGGACCGAACGGGGCGGGGAAGACCACCACCGTCGAGACCCTGGAGGGCTACCGGCGCCCGACGGCCGGCGCCGCCCGGGTGCTGGGCCTCGATCCCGTCCGGGACAAGGCCCGGGTGGTGCCCCGGATCGGGGTCATGCTCCAGGAGGGCGGGATCTACCCGGGCATCAAGCCGCTCGAAGCGCTCCGGCTGTTCGCCGCCTACTACGACAACCCCGAGGATCCCGACCGGCTCCTCGACCTCGTCGGGCTGCGCCCGGCGGCGGGAACCCTCGTGCGCCGGCTCTCGGGGGGCCAGCGCCAGCGCCTCTCCCTGGCGCTCGCCCTCGTCGGCCGGCCCGAGGTGGTGTTTCTCGACGAGCCGACGGCCGGGATGGACCCCCACGCCAAAGCCACCACGGTCGAGGTGGTCCAGGGGCTGGCGGCCGGGGGCGCCACGGTCGTGCTCACCACCCACGCCATGGACGAGGCCGAACGGCTCTGCGACCGGGTGGCGATCATCGACGGCGGCCGGCTCGTCGCGCTCGGTTCCCCGGCCGAACTGGCCCGCTCCGCCGGGGGCGAGGAGACCCGCTTCTCGGCCGAACCGGGGCTCGACGTCGCCGCCCTGGCCGTCGCCCTCCATCTCGATTCCGGGACGGTGATCGAGGAGCGTGCCGGCGACTACGTCGTCCACGCCCCCGGGAGCGCGACGCTGGTCGGCGCCCTCGGCGGCTGGCTGGCCGAGCGGGGCGCCAGCCTCGGCGACCTCCGCACCGGCCGGCGCACCCTCGAAGAGGTGTTCCTCTCGTTGACCCGGGAGGCGCCCGCTTCGACTGGTTGGCCCGCTTCGACTGGTCGGTCCAGTGCCGAGCCGCCGGAACCGGGCCGGCGCCGGCGGTCGCGATGAGGACCCGGCTATGAGGATCCGGCGCTCGGTCACGGCCCAGGCCCGGGTCGAGACGCTGCTCACGCTGCGCCGGGGCGAGAGCCTGCTCGTGACGCTTGGGATCCCCGTCGGCGTGCTCGTCTTCTTCGGGACCATCGACGTCACCGACACTGGATTTGCCGAGCCGCTCGATTTCCTGGTCCCCGGCGTCCTGGCCTTGGCCGTGATGTCGACGGCGATGGTGAGCCTCGGCATCGCCACCGGCTTCGAGCGCCGGTACGGAGTCCTCAAGCGCCTCGGGGCGACGCCGCTCGGCCGGGGTGCGCTCCTCACCGCCAAGACGCTGACCGTGCTCGCCCTGGAGGCGGTCCAGGCTGTCGTCCTGCTGGCCGTCGGCCTCCTCATGGGCTGGGAGCCGGCCGGCGGGTACGCGGCCGCCGCCCTCGTCACCGTGCTCGGCACCGTCGCCTTCGCCGGAATCGGGTTGGCCATGGCCGGGCGGCTGCGGGCCGAGGCCACCCTGGCCCTGGCCAACGGTCTCTATCTGGTGCTGCTCCTGCTCGGCGGCATGGCCTTCCCCCTCGACCGCCTGCCGGGCGTCGCCGAAGCGGTGGCCGAGGTGCTCCCGGCGGCGGCCCTGGCCGAATGCCTCCGGGGGGCGCTGACCGGTGCGGGCCTGCCCGGCGGCAGCCTGGCCGTCCTGGCCGCCTGGGCGGTGGCCGCCCCGGCGCTGGCCGCCGCCGTCTTCACCTGGGAGGAGTGAATGCCCTCAGCGCGTCAGTGCTGGTCAGAGGGCGCTGGAGGGCTTTCCCGGGCTTCTGCTCAGGCTTCAGCATGTGCATCTTCAAGCTGCCCAGCACGGGGTCAGGAGGGCTGGCTGATGCGCACCGTCTCCTGATCCACCGTCACGGGGAACACAATCTTTCCCTCTTTCTGAACCTTCCACGCCACTATCAGTTTGCCGTCAGTCGTGTGGATGACTCCTGCAACGGGGACGAACGTCCATTCGGCAGTCTCCATGCTGGTGTCCTTTCCAGACGGGCAGGGGCAGGTCCGTGCTGCCGACGCTAGCCCTTCACCTGGGAGGAGTGATCCGGGGGCCTACAGGATCCGGGTGAGCTGGCGTTCGACCAGGCGGTCGGTGATCGGGCCGAGCAGGTGGCCGGTCACAGTCCCGTCCCGTCCGATGAAGAACGTGACCGGGCCGCCGTCGACGCCGTAGGCCCGGGCGATCTCCTCGCCCGGATCGACGAGCTGGGGCCAGTCCGCCCCGGCCGCCACCGCCTCGCCCTGGCCCGCCTCCGGCTTCTCCCGGAACAGGATGCCGAGAAGCGCCAGTTCGGAATGGTTCTGCCTGGCGGTGACGAGGCGGGTCAGCGCCACGCGACAGTCCTCGCAGTACGTGCCCCAGAAGTTGAGGACGATGGGGCGGCCGGCGAAGTCCGACATTGAGACGCTCGACCCGTCCACCGATTGCAGCGTGAAGGCGGGCGCGGGCCGGCCGGAGACGATCGGATCGCGACGTTCCGCGTCGTTGAGGGCCCGGCGGACGACGACGCTGGCGGGGACGGCCAGCACGATCGCCACGAGGAAGAAAAGCCGGACGTGCTTCAGCTCGACTGCCCGCCGAAGAGGATCGTGTCCAGGGCGATGGCGGCGAAGAGCAGGCCCAGGTAGGTGATCGAGAAGGAGAACAGCTTGATGGCCGCCCGGCCGGACCCGTCGCGGTTGAGGATGTGGGCGCACTGCAGGAAGCGGGCGCCGAGCACCAGGGCGGCGACGAGGTAGACGGGGCCCATCTTGGCCGCCGGGCACAGGGTGAGCGTCACGGCCACCAGCACCACCGAGTAGGCCAGGATCTGGCGGGCGGCGGCCTTCGGGCCGGCCGTCACCGGCAGCATGGGCACACCGGCGGCGGCGTAGTCGTCGTGGTACTTCATGGCCAGCGCCCAGAAGTGGGGCGGGGTCCACATGAAGATGATGGCGAACATGACCCAGGCGGGAAGCCCGACCCGGCCGGTCACCGCCGCCCAGCC
>CAZCVW010000209.1:0-6255 GCA_964502185.1 uncultured Burkholderiales bacterium | reverse complement strand
ACGGGCACGGCGCCGGCCGCGCCCCCGATCACGATGTTCTGGGCGGTCGAGCGCTTCAGCCACATCGTGTAGACGAAGACGTAGAAAGCGGTGGCGCTCACCGCCAGCAGGGCGGCCAGCAGGTTGACGGTGGCCCACAGGAAGACGAAGGCGCCGACCTCGAGTCCGATGGCGAAGCGGAGGGCGGCCGCCGGCGTCACCAGTCCGGCGGGGAGCGCCCGGCGGTGCGTCCGGTGCATCTTGGCGTCGATGTCCCGGTCGATCACGCAGTTCATGGCGTTGGCCCCGCCGGCCGCCAGCGTGCCGCCGAGCAGCACCTTCAGCACCAGCCACGGGGACGGCATGCCCTTGTCGGCCAACACCATGGCCGGGACCGTGGTCACGAGCAGCAGTTCGATGATGCGCGGCTTGGTCAGGCCGACGTAGCCCCTGACCTTGTCCAGCCAGGAGGTGCTGCGGGTGGCTGCGAGGGTCGTCATTCCGCGGTGACCCGCGTCTCCATGCCGGCCAGCCGGTGTCCGGGAAGGTCGCAGTAGAAGACGTACTGGCCCGGCTTGAGGGTGATGCTGCCCGTGTCCCGGTCGCCCTTCTTGTTCACCTCGAGGGTGAGCCCCTTGGCTCCGTCGACCTTGAGGGTGTGGTAGATCTCGCCCTGGTTGACGTAGGTGATGTCGAGGGTGCCGGCCGGGACCTTCTGTTCCTTCGGTTCGAAGTACAGGTCGAAGGCGTTGATGGTGACGGGGTGCCCGGTCCCACTCACGGTCCCGCCAGCACTGGTGCTAGCCGCACTGGTCTCGGCAGCGCTATCCCTTGGGGGGGCAGCCGATTCACCGTCGTCACCGCCGCCGCAGGCGGCCAGCACGAGGCCGGCAAACACGACGGCGAGCAGGGATCGGGTCATGCGAAGGTCCTCCGAAACTTCCTCAGGAACGGGATCGACGGTACCGTCCGCGACCTTGGAGGCACGAACCGTCGTGGCCTCAGCGTAACCTTGCGTTTCGATGGCCAGAGCCGCCCGACGCCCCGATGATGAGCAGGACGCCAAGCAGTCGATCCGGATGACCGCCGACCGGTTGCTCGTGCAGCCGTCCAAAGAGGCGGGGGAACGCAAGTCGCGTTCGGGAATCCTGATCCCGGCCACCGCCAACGTCGATCGCCGGCTCGTGTGGGGCGAGGTCGTCGCCCTCGGCCCGACCGTCCGCAACGTGGAGCCGTCCGATCTGGTGCTGTTCTCACCGGAGAGCGGGTACGAGGTCGAGATCCGCGGCGACGAGTACCTCATCCTCCGGGAGCGCGACATCCACGCCGTCGCCTCGGAGCGCTCCGACGGTCAGACCGGTCTGTACCTCTGAGCTTCGCCCACCAGTGGTACAGCGGGATTATTCGGCAGTTGCCGCCCAGGCCGTGGCCAGGACGTGGACCGGCGAGGTCAGCAGGTCGATCACCGCAAGATCCCCGAGCCGGCCGTCGTCGAACTCGGGCTGGGATTCCGTGACGGCGTCGACGAGGGCGCCGTAGCGGGACTGGTAACCTTCGAGGACGGCCCGCATCTCGGCGCCGGGCAGCCTATCGGCGAAGCGGGCGTGGAGGAGGGTCATGCCGACCACCTCCCCGCGATGGATCTCGGGGACGAGCACGACGGTCCGCCCGTCGGTCGCGCCCTTGGCCACGGTCACCTCCCGCAAGGTGGCGGCCCTGTGCTTCGTGCCTCGCAACCGGGCACCGTCGCCTTCGGCCCGGGACCGCAGGCCGGCGGCGATGCCCCCCTTGCCGATGACGGCGATGGTGGCCGGCTCGGAGGCCGGGGGACCGTCGATGCGGTAGCGGGTGAAGCCGTCCACCTCGGCCACGGCCGGCTCGAGAGCCACCAGGCTGCGCAGGACCCGGTAGGTGAGCCGGTTCCGCTGCGCCCCGGCGGCCAGGACCTCGGCCACCAGCGGGGCCGTGAACAGCTCCTCTTCCGAGCGGGAGATGCCGACCGTGACCGTCTTGGCCTGGTGGCGGATGGCGTCGACCGGGCGGGTCAACTCGTCGATGGCCCGGCTGAGCGCCTCCAGCAGGTCCTCCACGACCGCGCCGGGGGTGCCGACCCGGCCGTGGTCGAGCTCGTAGAACTCCAGGGGGACGGTGCCCGTGGCGTAGCGCAGGACGGAGGACAACTCGGCGGCGGTGCCCGCCTCCAGCGAGCCGTTGAGCGTGCCAGCCCGCAGCGCCTCGTGGTAGGCGCGCTCTCCCGGCCGCACCCGCCGGGCGAGCCGGTCGGCGAGGTCGTCTCCCAACCCGTCGCGATCACCATTTGGTCGACCGACCGTGCCGTCGGCGCTGAGGACCTCCTCCACGCCGGCCCGGACCTCCCTCAGGCTGCGGGCCTGGGCGTCGATGGCGAGCGCCGCCTCGTAGCCGAACAGATGCCCGGCCATGGCGGACAGCACGAAGGCCAGCTTGGGGTGGACGGCCGGGACGGTGATGGTGGCCAGCGCCGAGGGCCACTCCGTCCCTTCCGTGCCGATCACCACCGGGGCCGCCTTGTGGGCCCGGTAGATGGCCAGTTCCTTGGCCACGTCGGCGGCGGCCGCCGGGTTCAGCCCTGTGGCGCACACGAGGATGAGCGGCTCTGAGGACAGGTCGATGTGCTTCTTGTCCTCGGTGGCGTCGAAGGCGATCGACTTGTAGGCCAGTTCGGACAGCTTGATCCGGAGTTCCATGGCGGTGAACCGGTTGGGGCCGTTCCCGACCACCGCCCAGTGGCGGCGGCGGGGCGCGTGGGCCCAGGCGGCGGCGGCGATCTCGGGGCGTGCCTCGAGCACCCGCTCCATCGCCTCGGGCAGATCCCGCAGACCGGCCAGCACTTCGTGCGTCGCCTTGGCGTCGGCGCCGCCCGCCTCCTCGGCCAGGGCCAGGGCCAGGAGATAGCCGGCCGCCACCTGGGCGTAGAAGGCCTTGGTGGACGGCACGGACATCTCCACGTCGCGCCCGTCGGACGTGTACAGCACGCCGTCGGCCTTCTCCACCAGATCGGAGTTGCGCCGGTTGACGATGGCCAGCACCCCGGCCCCTCGAGCCCGCACCAGATCCACCGTGCGGTTCGTGTCCGTCGTGGTCCCCGACTGGCTGATGGCGATCACCAGGGCGTCGCTCATGTCGTCGTCGAGCCCGAAGCCCGACAGTTCCGTGGCGGGGAGGGCCGATGTGGTGATGCCGGACGAGGGTGGGAGGAAGGAGGCCAGCGCGTGGGCCAGGATCTGGCCGGCGACGGCGGCCGTGCCCTGCCCGATCACGTAGATACGCCGGGTGAGGCCCTTGGCCAGGCGGCGGCGGATATTGACGGGGAGCGTGTCCTCTCCGAGCGCCACCGCCAGACGGGCGCCGTGCTCGACCACCTTGCCCCGCAGGGTCTTGCGGAACGACTGGGGCGCCTCGGACAGCTCTTTCAGGAGGAAGTGGGGATAACCGGCCCGGTCGACGTCCCTGGTGGTGATCTCGGCGGTGCAGATCTCCGACGGGTCGATCGGCAGGGGGTGGCCGGCGTAGGACCGCCGGTCGATGCCCGCCAGGGTGCCGGCCCCGTCCCGGTCGAGCACCACGATCTGCCCGTCGGTCACCTCGCCGTCCATTCGGAGGTAGCGGTTGGTTTCCTCGATCAACCCGTAGGGCTCACTGGTGACCACGTAGGCGTCCTCGGCCAGCCCGATGTACAGGGCCTGGCCACTGCCTCGCAGGGCGAGCAGGAGCCGGCCCGGACTCAAGTCGGTGGCGGCTCCGATGGCGACGGAGCCCTCGAAGGTGGCGACGGTCTCGCGAAACGCCTCGACCAGGTCGGGGGACACCCCCGGGCCCCCGGGCAGGTCGGGGGACACCCCCGGGCCCTCGACCAGGTCGGGGGACACCCCCGGGCCCCCGGGCAGGTCGGACCCCCGGGAGAGGCGGCGGGAGACCAGCATGGGGATGACCTTGGCGTCGGTGGTGATCTCGGGCGGGACGACGAGGCCTTCGGCGGCCCGAAGCTCCATGTGGTTGTCGACGTCGCCGTTGAGCGAGGCGGCCACGTAGGGACCGGAGCGTCCCTGCTCCTCGTCGTTGAGAGGGTGGGCGTTCGCCTCGCTGATGATCCCGACACTGGCCCAGCGGGTGTGCCCGAGGACGGCCACCTCCGCCTCCGGAGCGGACAGGGCCCGCCGTAGGAGGCTGTCGCCGCCGATGGCCGAGCGCAGCGCCCGGATGTTGTCGCCCAGTTCACCGATCTCGGCGGCGGCCTTGTAGACGAAGGCGATCACGCCGCCCTGTAGGACCCGCACCGACATCGACCGGAACAGCGGGTCGGCGCTCCGGGCCGCCAGTTCCGTCGCCACCTTCGAGGGCTCCGTCGGGTCGAATCCGGGCCCGGTGACCAGTAGGTGGAGCCCGGCCGAGTCCCGGCCCCGGACCTCGAGCCGCTCGAGTGCGGAGAGGGCCGCCTGGATGGACCAGCACGCCGCCAGGGCGGCCGGCCCGGCCCCTGCGCCGGCCAGCAGGCCGACCTCGGTGGCGCCGCGCAGGCGGTCCCGGGACAGCGCCCAGGTTGCGTCCTTCACCCGGAGCAGGGCGGCGTTGGCGGCTTCGAGCTCCGCCCCGGCGAGGGGCAGGCGGTGGCGGTCGAGGTCGCCTTCGATTCGTCCCACTACCGAGGAGATCTCGGACAGACGGCTCTCGAGACCTTCCCGCAACGCCGTCGAGGCGAGCAGCGCCCGTACCCCGGAAGACCCCCGCAGCCGGGCGTCGACCGATTCCAGCAGGTCCGCGGCCGCCGCCAGCCGGGCCAAGTCGGCGGGGGCGCCGAGAGCGAGCAGGGCCGACTCGACATCCCCGAGGATGCCTTCCGCCGAGGGCATGTCCGCCTCGGACCGGCGCTTGAGTACCGCCACGATCCCGCACATGCCCAGGCAGGGTAGGCGGACGGGGGACTCCGTCACGCAGCCCGTCACGCAGCCCGTCACGATTGGGACCACTCGATCCTCCCGGGCATATTTCTCCAGGCAGTACTCTCCTGGCCATCGACGTCCTTCTTGTCTGTACCGGCAACACGTGCCGCTCGCCCACGGCCGCCGCCCTCCTCGGCGCCCGGCTGGCCGAGCTGGGCGTCGACGCCCGGGTGAACTCGGCGGGGCTGCTCTTCGACGGGCGGCCGGCCACCGAGCACGGAGTCGCCGTGATGGGCGCCCGGGGTCTCGACACCTCCGGTCACCGGAGCCGGAAGGTGACCGCAGTCATGACCGGCGAGGCTGATCTCGTCGTGGCGATGACGTCGCCGACCCGATCGGTCAGCCCCGCTCGGCCTACGAACGGACGGCCGCCGAGCTCGATGAACTCACCCGCCGGCTCGCCCCGCTGCTCGCCGGTTAGGGCGCTCCTCGTGCGCCCTACAGGTCGAACGCCTCGTGGGTGTCGCTCACGAAGAGGCCCGCCTTCGGCCCGCCGCCGATGACATGGAGGCGGTTCCCGTTGGCGGCGACGGCCACGCCGTGGCGGGGCACCTCGAGCTGAGCCACGACGGCCCAGGCGCCGTCGATGAGACATTCGACGGGGGCGATCGTCTTGCCGCCCGGCTCCTCGCCGCCGGCCACGCAGGGGCCCGCGGAAACTGTCGCGGCGCCGATGCCGCCCCGGGTGTGGTTCAGGCTCGGTTCCGACCTCCAGGCGGAGTCGGCCAGACCGAGGGACTCGACGGAGTTCCGGTTGGACTCGAGCGTCCCGACCCGGCCGGCGATGGCGTAGGCCCGCCCGCCGGCCGCGGCGGCGGCCAGGTGCTCCCGCTGGATCTGGAGATCCGGGCCCGGTCGCCAGGCGGCCGCCCCCTTCTCCAGGATCTCGGTGCGGACGAGGTCGCCATCGCCGGTCCCGCCCGTCGCCACGAGGCCGTCGGGGAGGGAGGCGATGGCCAGCGCACCCCGAGGCCCGGCCAGGAACGGCTCCTTGCGCCAGTCCGCCTCGCCGGGGCCGAGGCTGTACACGTCCGGGACGGGGTGCCAGTCGGGCCCCGCGTAACCGCCCACGACGTAGAGGCGGCCGTCGAGCACCCCCGCCCCGGCGTGATGGACGGGCACCGGCAGGGCCGGCCCGGGACTCCAGGTGTCGGTGCCCGGGTCATACAGGTCGACCTGGGGGCTGGCGCTGGCGTCGAGGTGCAGGCCGCCGATGGTGACGACCCGGTCGTTCCAGAAGGCGCCCACCACCTCGGTGCGGGGCGGGGCGGGCATGGGCGCCAGGCGCTTCGACGGG
>CAZCVW010000208.1:5131-6326 GCA_964502185.1 uncultured Burkholderiales bacterium | reverse complement strand
GAGTTGGGGCGGGGCTCGGTGCCCTGTCCGGCCTGCGCCGGCTCGCCAATGCGCCGGGGGATTGGGCGGCCCGGCCGGTCCGAGCCGCGGACGCCGTCCCCATGCAGCCGGGGGTCTCGCCCGCCGCGCAACCGATCGGCGTGCCGAACCGTCGGACATTCCTGGCCGCCGCGGGCACGGTGGCCGGCGTCGCCGTGGTCACGGCCGCTCTCGGCCGGTCCTTCTCCCGGGTGGCCGCCTCGGCCTCCCGGATGCGCTACGTCCTGCCCGGCGTCGATCGGCCGGTCCCGCCCGTTCCCGCCGCGGCGACGGCCGCGGTGGAGGACATGACGCCGGTGGTCGTCCCCAACGACTCCTTCTACCGCATCGACACGCGCCTGCTCGGCCCGCCCCGGGTCGACGTCGAGGGCTGGCGGCTGAAGGTGACCGGGATGGTCGACCGCCCCTTCGAGTTGACCTTCGACGAACTGCTGGCGCTGCCCATGGTCGAGGAGTACGTCACGCTGTCCTGCGTTTCCAACGAGGTGGGCGGCGAACTGGTCGGCAACGCCGCCTGGCGGGGCGTCCCCCTGGCGACCCTGCTCGACCGGGCCGGCGTGAAGCCCGGGGCGACCCAGGTCGTGGGCCGCTCCGTCGACGGCTTCACCGTCGGGTTCCCCACCGCCGTCGGCCTCGACGGCCGCCACGCCCTGGTCGCCGTGGGCATGAACGGCGAGCTGCTGCCCTTCGACCACGGGTTCCCCGCCCGCCTGGTGGTGTCCGGCCTCTACGGGTACACCTCGGCCACCAAGTGGCTGGAGGAGATCGAGCTCACCACCTGGGAGGGCTTCGACGCCTACTGGATCCCGAGAGGGTGGTCCAAGTTCGCGCCGGTCAAGGTGCAGTCCCGGATCGACCGGATCCTCCCCGACTCACCGGTGGTGGCTGGGCCGGTGCTGGTGGCCGGCGTGGCCTGGGCCCCGCACCGGGGCGTCCGCCGGGTGGAGGTCCAGGTCGACGAGGAGCCTTGGCGGGAGGCCGAACTGGCCGAGTCGTTGGGCGATTCCGCCTGGCGGCAATGGCTGTTCCGCTGGCCGGCCACGCCCGGCGCCCACCGACTGCGGGTGCGGGCCACCACGGGCGACGGCGAGACCCAGAAGGCCGAGATCTCGCGACCGGATCCGGACGGCGCCACCGGCTACCACACGATCCGTCT
>CAZCVW010000208.1:0-5031 GCA_964502185.1 uncultured Burkholderiales bacterium | reverse complement strand
CCGAGATCTCGCGACCGGATCCGGACGGCGCCACCGGCTACCACACGATCCGTCTCGACGTGAGGGCCGTCTCGACGTGAGAGAGGCCTGGCTTCTGGTTGAACCAGTTCCCGAGGCGGCCGATGGCCTGGGCCACCGGGATGGCGGGAGCGCAGGCGTCGAGCAGCCGGCACGACGGGCAGGCCCATCCGCCGGGCCATCACCACGCCCAACAGCACACCGGCGAGGAGCCCGCCCGGGATGGTGTGACGGCAGAGGATGCCGTAACCCTCAGGCGGTGAGCTCTCCGGCGTGGTCGTGCAGACCGCCGACCCGGCGCAGGCCGCGGGTGCCGGTGGCGGCAAAGACCACAGCGAAGAGGGCGGAGCCGGTGAGGACGATCATGGGGCCGGACGGGATGTCCATGTGGTAGCTCAGGTTCATCCCCACGAAGCCGCAGAGGGCGCCAATGACCGTGGCCAGGACGAGCATCCGGCCGAACGAGTCGGTCAGCATCCGGGCCACCACAGCCGGGATGACCAGCGTGGCCGCCACCAGCGTGACGCCGAGCACGTTCATGGTGGTGAGGATGGAGGCAGCCAGGGCCAGGGTGAGCAGGGCGTCGACCCGGGCCGTCGGCACCCCCGATGCCTCGGCCACCTCCGGATCGAAGGTCGAGAAGAGCAGCGGGCGGTAGCAGAAGAAGACGATGAGGACGACGGCCACGCTGACGATGGCGAGGGCGAGCACGTCGGAGTCGCTCACCCCGAGGATCTGGCCGAAGAGCAGGGCGTCGGGGTTCTTGCCCCCGCTGCCGTAGCGCTTGATGAGGGCGAGGCCCATGGCGAAGGACGCCGTGGTGATCACGCCGATGGCGGCGTCGGAGGCAATGACCCGGCGGCGCCGGGTGACGCCGTTGATCATCATGGCCGAGGCGAACCCCCACGCTCCGGCCCCGAGGAAGAAGTTGATCCCGAGGAGGGCGCTGGCCGCGAAGCCGCCGAAGATGGCGTGGGAGAGGCCGTGGCCGATGTAGCTCATGCCCTTCAAGACGACATAGACACCGACGAGGCCGCACAGCGCGCCGGAGAGCGTGGCCACCGCCAGGCCGTTGATGAAGAACTCGAACTCGAAGGGGCGCAGCAGCTGGTCGAGGGTCATCGCGTGCCTGTCCGGGGAAACTTGACGACGTTGCCCGGCTCGTAGCGATCGACGACCAGCGGCATCCCGGCGTGCTCCAGCACATCCATGGGCGCCCCGTAGGTCTTCTCCAGGACCTCCGGGGTGAGCACCCGGGCCGGCTCGCCGGCCGCGATCACCTCACGGTTGAGGCACACCAGGCTGGGGAGGTGGGCGGCCACGCCGTTCAGGTCGTGGGTGGTGAGGAGGATGGCGAGGCCGCCGGCGTTCAGCTCCTCGAGGAGGTGCAGGACCTCGTGGCGGGTGGCCACGTCGACCCCGGCGGTGGGCTCGTCCATGAGCAGAAGCTGAGGCCGGCGCAGCAGCGCCCGGGCAATGAACACCCGCTGCTGCTGGCCGCCCGAGAGCCGGCGGATGTGCCGGTCCTCCAGGCCGCCGAGGCCCAGTCGCTCGAGGACGTCACGGACCTCGGCCCGCTCGCCCCGACTCGCCCAGGGGAGGATGCGCCCACCCCGGGCCATGAGGACGCACTCGCCCACGGTGACGGGGAAGTTCCAGTTCACCGTCTCGGTCTGGGGAACGTAGGCCACCTCGAGTCCCCGGCGGCGGTGCACTGATCCCGCGATCGGCGGAACGGTACCCATGATGGTGCGCAGCAGCGTGGTCTTCCCGGACCCGGACGGGCCGACGATCCCGATGAAATCTCCCGCCCTGACAACGACGTCGACGTTGACGAGGACCGGCTCGGGGCCGTACCGGCAGGTGACCCGGTCCAGTTGGATGAGCGGATCCCCGTCCCCGGGTCTCGTCATTGCGGGTAGGCGGCCTTGTCGGGGGCGACGTCGCGGGTCGCGAAGGCCTTGAGGGCGGACGCATCGCCGCCGAGCGCCTCCACCATGACGACGTAGTCGAAGCGCATGAGGCCGACCCACGAATGCTCGGGGTCGCCGGGCTCGCCGGGGAGGTCGTCGTCGCGCAGCACGTCGACGTACTTGACACCCGTCTCCTTGCCGATCTGGGCGAGGACCGGACTGGGGAACACCTCGGAGCCGAAGATGGCCGGAACCTTGGACGCCCTGACCTGGTCGATGAGGTCGGCCACTTCCTTGGGGCTCGGGTCGTCGAAGCTCTCGACCTGGATGGCGCCGATGACGTCCCAGTCGTAGGTCTTGGCGAAGTAGGCGTAGGCATCGTGGTAGGTGAGAAGCTTTCGCTTCTCCTCCGGGAGCGTGGCGAACGAGGCGCGCATCGCCTTGTCGAAGTCGTCGATCAGGGTGGCGAAGGCGTCGTAGTTGCGCTGGTAGGCCCCGGCGTTGGCCGTGTCCTTGGCCGAGAGTTCCCGCCTGATGATCTCGGCGTACTTCTTGGCGTACGTGGGATCGGTCCACAGGTGGGGGTTGGGCTTGCCTTCTTCCTTCGGGAACGAGAAGTCGAAGACCCACTCCGACTCCGGGAGCACCTCGGTGCCGAGTTCGACCAGCTGGGCCCCGTCCTTCATGTTCTCCTCGGCCATGTCCCTGGTCGGCTCCTCGAGCACGAGGCCGTTGACGAAGATGAGGTCGGCTTCGGAGAGAACCTCGGCCACGCTGGGCGCGGGCTCGAAGGTGTGGGAGTTGGTGCCTTCGGGGACGACGCCCACGATGTCGACCAGGTCGCCGCCGATGTTGGCGGTGATGCTCGTGATGGGGGCCACGGTGGTTACTACGTTGAGCTGCTCGGTACCGGCCGGCGAACTGGCTTCGTCGTTGTCGTTGCCGCAGGCGCCGACGGCGAGGGCCAGAAACAGGACGAGGGACAGGGTCCCGGCGGGGGGTCGGAACGACATGTCCCGAACGGTAGACGCCACGAACCCCTTAGCGCAAGCAGGTTGCAATAAGCCCGCCGTCCCGGGACACACACTTAAGGACCCCGCCCGTCCTGCCGATCACGCCTCTGCGGAGGGAGTAGGGCGACGAAAGGGGCAAAACGATGCGGGACGCGGAGCAGTTTCCTCACGGACGCGGCCAGTGGCTCAGCTGGACGGCCATCCTCGTCGCCGGGATCATCCTGATCCGCCTCATCTATTCCCTCTACGGCTCGGTGGCCTGACCAGAGAACGGCCTAGTCGGTTGCGCTTGTGCCCCCTATGTCGGCATCAGCACAACCGGCTCAGGGGAAGCTGGCGCGGCCAAGACGTATCTGGCTCCCAGGCGGCTCACAAGGTCCTCCCAGGTTCGGGGCCGATCCTTCCGGTCATGAACACGACGACGCCCACCGTTCCCACGTTCGAGCGGCCGCCCGCCGGCGAGCCTGTGGCCCATGACGGCAGCCGGCCCGAAATCCTCCCGGAAGCCCTCGAGCCGGACCCGTGGGCGCAGAACGCCACGGAAGTCGACGCGCCCGAAAGCCCCACGTTCTGGCCACCGCTTCCGGTGGCCCCGGCCCCCTCGGCGCCGCCCGAGAAGCTCAGCCCGACGCTCGACCCCCGCCTGCGGCGCGGCGCCCGGCTCGTGTTCGTGGCGCTGCTGGCCGGCGTGACGGGGAGTGCCCTCACCCTGGCCCTGACGGGAGACGACGTGCCCGGCTCGGCCACCCGGGTCGCCGTCAACTCGCCGGCCGCCCCCTCTTCGGTGCTGTCCGGCGAGGGCCTGGACGTCGCCGGCGTCGTGGCCGCCGTCGAACCGGCCACTGTCTCGATCGAAGCGAACTACGAGAACGGCAACGGCACCTTCGGCTCGGTCGGCGCCGGGACGGGCGTGATCCTCACCGCCGAGGGAGAGGTCCTCACCAATGCCCACGTGGTCGACGGGGCCTCCGCCATCCGGGTCACGCTGGCCGGCGAGGCGCAGTCCCGCGAGGCCGACCTGGTCGGCGCCGACACCGGCGCCGACCTCGCCCTCGTGCGGATCCGCAACGCCTCGGGGCTGCCCACGGTCCAGCTCGGCAGCTCGTCACAGGTGCGGGTGGGGGACGACGTCGTCGCCATCGGGAACGCGCTCGCGCTCAAGGGCGGCCCCACCGTCACCCGGGGAATCATCTCCGCTCTGGACCGTTCACTCGAGGCCGACGGGACGACCATGACCGGTCTCATCCAAACGGACGCCTCCATCAGCTCGGGCAACTCCGGCGGCCCGCTCGTCAACGCCCTCGGCCAGGTGGTGGCCATCAATACGGCGGTGGCCACCGGAGGCCGCAGCTCGTCGGCTGAGAACATCGGATTCGCCATCCCGATCGACAAGGCCCTGCCGGTCGTCGAACGGCTCCGCAGCGGGACCGAAGCGTCGGCCCTGGCTTACCTCGGGGTGCGCACCGCCGACCCCGTCGACGGTAGTAGGGGAGCGACGGTGGTCAGTGTCGACGCCGGGTCTCCCGCCGCCTCCGGTGGTCTGCGGGCCGGAGACCTCGTCACCCAGGTGGCCGGCAAGGCCGTCGTCGGGGCCGCCGAGCTCGGCGGGGTCGTGCAGGAGCACAAGCCGGGGGAGCAGGTCGATGTCACGGTCATCCGCCGCGGTGACCCGGTGACCCTCCAGGTGACCCTGGGGACCCGCCCGCCCGGCTAATCCGAAATTCAACACATCTGACGATGCGAGCCCCGCTCACGCTCCCTACCGTGACCAGGGTGGAACAGTCCCGGAAGGCTCTGAGGCGGCGCCCCGAGCCGCGGAGCCTGAGGGTGGGGAGGCGTCGGATCTCGCCACTAGGCTTCCGGCCGATGGGGGCCTCGGGTACCAATCACGTCGTGCTGGTGGTCGACGACGACCGGGTGATGCGGACGCTGCTCACCCGCGTCCTGGCGATGGAGGGATACGAGCTCCTCGAAGCCGAGGACGGCGACAAAGCCCTCGAGATGATCCAGGCCAAACAGCCCGACCTCATCGTCCTCGACGTGATGATGCCCGCCCGGGACGGCCTCGAGATCCTCGAGGAGCTGCG
>CAZCVW010000207.1:0-6365 GCA_964502185.1 uncultured Burkholderiales bacterium | reverse complement strand
GGCTCGGTGCCGGGGCCGGTCCCGGGGCCGGTGCCGGGGCCGGGCCTTCGGTGACCCTCGGGCGCCGTGATGCCGGGCCGTGATGCTGGGCTGATGAAGGGAAAGCGGCCGGAGACGGCAAACTTGTGAACATGGGTTTGCGGGGTACCGGTCTACGTGTCGTGCGCCACGCCCGCGGTCGGGTGCCGGGTGACGGGGTGGAACTGGCCTACGGCTTCTGGCCCGGGCGGGGGGCGCCGATCGTCGCCGTGCATGCCCTCACCGCGTCCTACATGTCGTTCGGCGGCATCGCCGAGCGCCTGGCCGGGCGCCGCCCGCTGTTCGCCCTCGACTTCCGGGGCCGGGGTGACTCCGACAAGCCCGACGGGTCCTACGGCATGGCCCAGCACGCGGCCGACTGCGCCGCCGCCATGCGGGCCTTCGGGTTGTCGGCCAGCATCGTCGTCGGACATTCCATGGGCGCCTACGTGGCCACCGAACTGGCGGCCACGCGCCCTGACCTGGTCGCCGGGCTCGTGCTGCTCGACGGCGGCCACCCGCCCGAGTTGCCGCCCGGTCTCGATTCGGACGCCCTGCTCGACCAGATCCTCGGCCCGGTGGTCGACCGGCTCCATCAGCAGTTCCCGTCGTTGGAGGCCTACCTCGACACCTGGCGGGGCCTCCCGACCTTCGCCGACGTGCCCGGCCATTCCGCCTGGGGTCCGTGGGTGGAGGACTACCTCGCCTACGACCTCGGCCGCGACCAGGGCGGCAACGGGCTCTGGCGGCCGAAGGCTCTGGAGGCCGCGGTCCGGGCCGACTTCGCCGACATGGGCAACCAGGAGGAGGTGGAGCGCCGGCTGGCCGCGGTGCAGGCTCCGATCATGGTGATCCGGGCCGAATGTGGGCTCGACCCCCAGCAACCGCCGGTGCTCGGCGAGGGAGCCATGGAGCGCATCCGCACCTGTGCCCAGGGGCCCGTGGAGGAGCACACGGTGGCGGACACCACCCACTACACGGTGGCCTTGTCCGACCCGGGCGCATCGACGGTCGCCGAGCTCCTGGTGACCTTCGCCCGATCCTGCTCTGTGTAGCGCGCCCCCGCGGGCCCTTGTTGACAGAGCGACACGTAACATCGCGACAGATGGCGACGTCGGCCGCGGCCACCAAGGCAGAGAGCGCCCGCTCGGGGACGGCGCAGCGCATTCTCGACGCCACCCTGGCAGTCATGAGCGACTACGGGATGGCCCGGCTGTCGCTGGAGGACGTGGCCCGCCGGGCCGGGCTTTCCCGCCAGACGCTCTACCGCTACTTCTCCTCCAAAGAGGTGCTGCTCACCGCCACGGTCCTCCGGGAGGAGCAGATCTTCATCGACAACGTGCTGGACGCCGCGGGCCGGCACGACGACCTCGCGGGGGCGATCGGGGCGGCGGCGACGGCCGCCCTGCGCACGGCCGCCAGCCACACCCTGCTCAACCGCCTGCTGGCCACCGAACCCGAGACTCTGGTGCCGCTGCTGACCACGGACGGCCCGGTGCTCTCGGCGGCCCGGCGGGCGGTGGAGACGATCCTCCTGCGTCGCCGGCCGGAGGCTCCGGCCGGCGAACTGGCTGGTGAACTGGCTGGTGAACTGGCGGGCATGGCCGATGCGGTGGCCCGAATTCTCGTCAGTTACGTGGTCAATCCGTCGCCCGACGCGCCGGACGTGGTCGGCGCCCGACTGGCCCGGTTGCTCGGGCCCGGGTTGGAAAAGGTTTCCTCGCGCCACCAGCGGGGAATTCACCGGTAACCTGTAGGTCTCGCGTCCGGGGGGAGCGATGACGACGACGGAGAGGCGGGCCGGGGAGGCGCTGGGCGCGCCGTCCGCCGCTCCGGGGCCTCCGGGCCGAAAGTCCCGCCCCAACCCGCTCGCCCCGGTCGAGCGGGGCCTCGCCCAGGCCGGCGAGATGGCCTGGCTCTTCACCACCGTCATGAAGAGCGCAATCACCCGACCCCGGGGCTACTGGGGCGATGTGCGGGATCAGATGTACCTCATCCTCCGCCTGTGCTGGCTGCCGTTGGTGATCTCCACCCTGGCCTTCGGGTTCGGGGCCCCCGGCCTGCAGGCCCTCAACTTCTTCTCCCTCTTCGGTATCCCCGAGCGGCTCGGCTCCTTCTTCATCATGGCCAGCGTCCGGGAGTTCGCCCCGTGGATCAACGCCATGGTGGTGGCCGGAGTCGTGGGCACCTCGATCACGGCCGACCTCGGCGCCCGGCGCATCCGGGAGGAACTCGACGCCCTCGAGGTGCTCGGCGTCGACCCGGTGCGGACCCTGGTCCTCCCCCGGGTGATCGCGCTGTTCGTGATGACGGGTCTGCTCGACATCGTGGCCCTCATTTTCGGCACGCTGGGCGGATATCTCGCCGCCGTCAAGGTGGGCGGGGCCACGCAGGCCGCCTTCATCGACAACTTCTTCGACAACGCCACCGTGACCGACCTGTGGGGCAGCGTGCTCAAGACGGCGCTCTTCGGGCTCATCATCGGTGTCGTCTGCTGCTACAAGGGGCTGCGGACCGAAGGCGGGCCGGCGGGCGTGGGCCGGGCCGTGAACCAGGCGGTGGTGGTGTCCTTCGCCGGCATCTGGATCTTCAACTACGTGTTCACCACGATCCTCCTCGGGCTCAACCCGGGGATGCAGATCTTCAAATGAAGAGCCGGCAGAAGCCGAAAGCGGAAGAGACCGTGTTCCCCCAGGGCGGGGTCGGCGACTTCGACTGGAAAGAAGCCGGCACGGTCGTCATCGGCCCTCAGACGCTGGTCTCGAAGGGGCGCGGCCTGCTCGAGACGGCCGGCGACATCACCCGGTTCTCCTTCGAGGCCCTGCGGGCCATCCCGAAACTGCGCCTCTACCCGAGCGAGGTCTTCCACCAGGCGGCCGTGCTCATCCTGTCTTCCGGTTTCATCATCTGGATCATGGAGTTCGTGATCGGGATGCAGTGCGGGCTCGAGGGGAAGTACACCCTCGACCAGATCGGGGCGCCGGCTTACTCCCCGATCTTCGCCGCCTGGTGCGCCATCCGGGAGATGGCTCCCTACATGTGGGGTTACATCCTGGCGGCCAAGGTCGGGTGCGGGCTGGTGGCCGAGATCGGGTCCATGCGGATCTCGGAGGAGATCGACGCCATGGAGGTCATGGGCGTGCGGCCCATGGCCTACATCGTAGCCAGCCGGGTGGTGGGGGCCTGGATCGCCCTGCCCTTCCTGTACATCGTCGGGCTCGGTGTCATGTACTTCGCCGAATGGCTGGTGGTGGTGAAGCAGTTGGGCGGGGTCTCGCCCGGCGGCTACGCCCTGGTGTTCTGGGCGTATCAGAACCCGCCCGACTTCCTCTTCTCCCTGCTGAAGATCATGGCCATGGGCACGGCCATCGTCTTCGTCGGTTGCTACTACGGCTACAAGGCGCAAGGCGGGCCGGTGGGCGTCGGCTGGAACACGGCCAAGTCGATGATGCTCAACATGGTGCTCGTCCACCTGATCGGGATGATGGGAACACAGCTGTTCTGGGGACTCTCGCCCAACGCCCCGATCGCCAACTGATGAGGAGTCAGGCTGTGACGAATTGGTCCGGGAGGAGTGAGCCTTGACCACCGCGGCCATCGAAGTGGACGACGTGCACAAGGCCTTCAACGGGCAGAAGGTGCTGGCGGGCCTCACCGTCAACTTCGTCGAGGGCGGCATCACCACCATGCTCGGCCCCTCCGGGACGGGCAAGAGTGTGTTGCTCAAGCACATCGTCGCCCTCCTCTACCCCGACCAGGGCGACATCCGGGTGTTCGGGCGCAGCGTCGTGAAGATGAGCGAGGACGAACTGTTCTCCATGCGGGAGAACTTCGGGGTGCTCTTCCAGGACGGGGCCCTGTTCGGCTCCATGGACGTCTACGAGAACGTCGCTTTCCCGTTGCGCAAGCACACGAAGATGCCCGAAGACAAGATCCGGGAGCTCGTCATGCAGCGCCTCTCCGAGGTCGGCCTCGAGGGCGCCCAGCACAAGATGCCCAACGAGATCTCGGGTGGGATGCGCAAGCGGGCCGGCTTCGCCCGGGCGCTCGTCCTCAACCCCAAGATCGTGCTGTTCGACGAGCCCGACTCGGGCCTCGACCCGGTGCGCACCAGCCTGCTCTGCGATCTCATCCTCGACGTCCACAAGGAGCACGGCGGCACCTACCTGCTGGTGACCCACGACATCTCGACGGCCCGAAAGGTGTCCGACCACGTGGGCCTGCTGTACCAGGGACGCCTCGCCCATTACGGTCCCACCGAAGAGGCCTTCTCGTCGCCCGACCCGTTCGTGCGCCAGTTCCTGGCCGGCGACTCGGCCGGACCGCTGGGGATGGACTGACGTGGGCACCCCAGAACCCCTGTCCCGGCGGCGCCGCACCGTCGGTATCGCCGCCCTGGCGATGGTGCTGTTCCTCGCCGCCGGTGTCGGTTTTCGCGATCGCGGCGACGGCGGGTACCACGTCACCTTCGTGTTCCCCGGCGCGGCCAACCTGATCTCGGGCAGCCGGGTCCAGATCGACGGCTTCGACGCCGGCACGGTGACGGCGCTCGAACCCAAGGACGGGCAGGCGCTCGTCCGGGTCCGGCTCAAGGGCGACCGGGCGCCGCTGCACGCCGGCACGTCGGCCCGCATCGGCTGGCTGTCCATGCTGGGGGAGCGGATCGTGCACATCGAGCCCGGCGACCGGGCCAACCCGGCGCTGCCCGACGGGGCCATGGTCACCGGCAACACGCCCCGGGTGGAGATCGACCAGTTGCTCTCGGCGCTCGACCCGCCGACCCGGGAAGCGGTCGCCCGCCTCGCTCCCGATCTCGACGCCGCCCTGGCCGGGCACGAGGGCCGCGCCCGGGAAACGCTGGAGACGGCCGGGCCGGCGCTCGACGCCCTGACCGACGTGCTCGCCGCCGTGGGGGAGGACGGGCCCGCGCTGCGCCGCCTGCTCACCTCGGTGCGGGAGATGTCGGGCCGGCTGGTGGCCCGCAAGGACGCCATCCGCAGCACCATCGACGGCTTCGACCGCAATCTGCAGGCGCTGGCGGGCAAGGACGACGCCCTGCGGGCCGGCCTGGAGGACCTGCCCGCCACGTTGCGTCAGGCCAGTGCCACGCTCGGCCGGATCCCGGCGACGGCCCGGGCGGTGCTGCCGTTGCTGGCCGACCTGCGCCCGACCTTCGATGCGCTCGGGCCCGCGGCCCGGGACCTGCGCCCGTTCCTGGCCGAGCTGCGCCCCACCCTGGCCGAGCTCCGGCCGATGGTGGTGGCCCTTGGCGCGGCGCTGGCCGAGACCCCGTCCACCTTCGACCGGGCCCACTCGGTGCTCCCCGACGTGACCCGGGCAGTTTCCGCCCTCCTGCCCGCCATCGACTTCCTCCGGCCCTACACGCCGGAAGCCGTCGGGGCGCTGACCAATCTGAACTCGGCCACGGCCAACTACGACAGCAACGGCCACTACCTCCGCATCTATGTGAGCGCCGGTTCCGCGTCGATGATTGGAGGCCCCGGTGGGCTGTCGCCCGCCCTGCGCCAGAACCCGCGACGTTCCCCCGGTGAGCTGGAAGGCCAGCCCGTCGATGCCGCCGGGAGCCGGGTGCGATGACTATTTCCACCCCACGCCGGGCGATGACTATTTCCCGCCGGGTCCCCTGCACCCCGCCTCCTCCCGTCCGTGGGGCCCCCACCCCACGCCGGGCCGTTCTCGCGGTGGTGGCGCTGACGCTGGCCAGCCTGTCGGCCGGACAGGTGGGCGCCGCTCCCGAGCGCCGCGACATCGAGATCGTGGCCGTGTTCCGGGACGCCGGGTCGATCATCCCCGGCAACGACGTCCAGGTCGACGGGGTCGCTGCCGGCCAGGTGAAACGGGTCGAGCTGCGCCAGGGCCGGGCCCATCTCCGACTGTCCATCGACGCCAAGTTCACCCCGATCCACGACGACGCCACGGCCACCGTGCGGCCCGTCAGCCTGCTGGGAGAACGGTTCGTGGACATCGACCGGGGCTCGCCGTCCGCCCCCGCCCTGGCCGACGGCGCCGTCATCCCGGCGGAACGGACTGGTCGCGCCGTCGAGATCCAGGAACTCCTCGACGTGCTCGACGACCCGACGGGCACCGCGCTGGCCGCCCTGCTCGTCACCCTGGGCGACGGGATGGCGGGTCGCGGTGAGGACGCCGCCGCCGCCCTCGCCGCCATGGAACCGGCCCTCACCCGCACGGCCGAGCTGCTGCGCATCCTGAGCGGCCAGAACGATCTCCTGGGCGCCATGATCGACCGCGTCGAGCCGGTCGCCTCGGCGCTCTCCGCGGCGCGGGGTGAGCGCCTCGACCGGCTGGTGGCCGCCACCGGCGACGTG
>CAZCVW010000206.1:0-6376 GCA_964502185.1 uncultured Burkholderiales bacterium | reverse complement strand
GGCGGCGCACCTCGCGCTCCCCCGTCACGCCGGCCCGCCGGCGCACGACGGAGAGGAACAGGGCGTAGCCGGCCGCGCCGGCCATGGCCAGGGTGGCCAGATCGCGGACGAGCGCGGCCGTGCCGTCCGACTCGAGCGTCCGCCCAGCCAGGACAGCCCCGAGCGCCATGCAGATGTAGGTGATCCGCAACGTCCACCCGTAGCCGATGCCGACCTCCCGGCGCCGGGTGGTCACCCAGGCGAAGAAGAGGCCGCCGGCCGCCCACTGGAGCAGCACGGTGGAGACTTGGAGGCGCACGAGACGAGGGGTCGGGGTCTCAGCCGACCACAGCAAGGTCCCGGGGGGCCCGGTTGAGGCGCTCCGGCCCGTCCTCGGCGGCGACCACGATGTCTTCGATGCGGGCGCCGCAGCGGCCGGGCAGGTAGATGCCCGGTTCCACCGAGAAGGCGTGCCCGGGTTGGAGCAGGGTGGCGTTGCCGCTCACCAGGTAGGGGTCCTCGTGCTCCTCCAGGCCGATGCCGTGGCCGGTGCGGTGCACGAAGTACTCGCCGTAGCCGGCGGCCTCGATGACCCGCCGGGCGGCGCGGTCCACCGCCTCGCACGTCTCACCGACCCGGGCGGCCAGCACGCCCTGTTCCTGGGCCTCGGCCAGCACGGCGTAGAGGTCGGCCAGTTCGGCCGACGGTTCCCCGACCACGTAGGTCCGGGTGATGTCGGAGCAGTAGCCGTGGGCGGTGCCGGACTCGACCCCGTCCGACTCGACCCCGTCTGACTCGACCCCGACCGGCTCCCCCAGCCCACCGCCCCACGGGCCGCCGAAGTCGCACACCACCGAGTCGCCCTCGACCACCACCCGCATTCCCGGCTCGTGATGCGGGCTGGCGGCGTTGGGCCCGCTGGCCACGATGGCGAAGTTGGCCCGGGCGTGGCCCGCCTCCAGCATGCGGGCCACGAACTCCCGGGAGATGTCGGCCTCGGTCCGCCCGGCGAAGGGACGCTCCCGCATGGCCACGGCCACGGCGTCGACGGCCCGGGCGGCGGCCCGCAGGGCCTCCACTTCGGCGGCGTCCTTCACGGCCCGCAGCGGGGTCATGACCGTCCCGGCGGGCACGAAACGAGTGGCCGGCAAGGCACCCTGGAGACCGAGCAGGAACCGGGCCCAGGTGCGCTCCCCGATGGCGGCCCGGCCGCCAGCCCCGGTGAGGTGAGCCCCGGTGAGGTGGGCCACGATGGCGACCGGGTCCTCCGTTTCGCCCCAGGGCCGGAGCCGGAAGGCGTCGGGCCGCTCGACGACCCGGGGCACCTCCAGCTTGGGCACCACGAGCGTCGCCTCGCCCTCCCGCGGCACGACCAGCATCGTCAGCCGCTCGAGGGGCATCGCCTCGTAGCCGCACAGGTAGGGCAGGTCGGCGCCGACCGAGCAGAGCAGCACGTCGACGCCCATTTCGGCCATGCGTTGGCGGGCTCGGGCCAGTCGGGTGGCGTACACGACCTCCAAGGGTACCGACCGGCCGGAGTCCTAGACGAAGAACGAGGCGTCGATGGCCTTGTCGGTCAGCTGGAAGGCCACCGTCGGCTCATTCACGGGCGGCTGGAGGAACATGGCGAGCACGGCCGCGTGCCGGGCCTCGACCCCGCCGACGCTCATGGCCGTCTGGCGCAGGGTCGGGGTGGACAGCATCTTCGCCCCGACCGCCTGGTAGGTCTGGGCGGCGATGACCTCGAGGACGTAGGCGAACCTCAGCACGTCCTGTTCGGTCTTGAGCTCGGCGATCGTCGTCGCGAATTGCTGCTTGGCCGTCGGGTTCGGCTCCGTGTACTCCTCGCCGCCGAGCTGGACGGCGGCGCCGTTGAACGCCTTGCCGTGCTCGTCGTGCTGGGCCTTGAACAGCGCCGCCGCCTTGGCCACGCCGTCGCTGATCTTGAGAGCCGCGGCGTTCTGGATGGCCGTGTCGTACACGGAGACGGCGAAGATCTCGAGCGACGCCGCCGTGCGGGCCACGGTGATGTCGGCCTTGGACGCTTCGCTTTCCTCGTTGGTGGAGTCGGTCGTCCCGCCCTCGTCGCCGGACCCTTCGTCGTCGTCTCCGCAGGCCGCCAGGATCGTCCCGGCGGCCAGCGCCCCGCCGGAGAGCTTCATGAAGCGGCGGCGGTTGAACCCGCCCAGCAGCACGCCCGCCTTGGCCTCGGTGGAAGTTTCCTTGTCGCCCACCAGCAGCCGCATCAGGGCGTCACGCCACTTGGGCATGGCCGCCGTGTGCTCGCGGTCGAGATCGCGCAGCTGGCGACGGAGCTCGTCTTGGTAGATCTCCATGATTGAGTGCTCTCCTCGTCGTCGTTGCGCCTAGGCGATCGGGTACTTGGCCGGCTCGAGGAACCCGTCCGCCTTCTCAAAGGTCGGCATGAAGGTCTGGTCTTCGAGCGACTTGCCGAGCACCGTCCCGAGCGCGATGGCGTGCTGCGCCTCGATGGGGAGGATCGACGCCGAGGTCTCGACCGCCATCGGTAGGGTCAGCACGCCGAGGGCGAAGAAATACGTGGCCGCGGCGGCGTTCTCGAGCCCGTAGGCCAGCTCGATCACGGCGTCCTCGTCCTCCGCCTCCGTCAGCTGGCCCCCGACCGTGGTCAGGAGTGTCTTGTTGGCCGCCACTTCGGTCTGGGCCAGCGCCTTGAAGGCCTCACCGTGCTGCTGGTGGTGACCGGCGAAAGCGGTGGCCGCGTCGCCCACCGCTTTGGTCTTCACCTTGCCGCTGGCGGCCGCCGCCTTGTACGCCTCCACCGCGGCGAACTCGACGCTGGCCGCGAACCTGGCGATGTCGACGTCGGTCTGGGCGTAGGCGGGCGAGATCAGCCGGCGGATGGGCACGACGGCGGAGCCGATGGTGAGCAGTGCCGTGGCCGCGCCCGCTCCGGCCAGGAAGTCCCGGCGCGACGGGCCAGTGGAGCGACGCATCTCACCGAAGATCAGCTCTCTGTTGCCCTCGTGGAAAGTTGCCATGGCGGCCTGGTGCTGATCGTCGATATCGGCGACCAGATTGCGCAGCTGCCTCTCGCTGATTTCCACGCACCAACCCCCTAGCTTGTGACCTCGATCGATCCAGTGATGTAGTTGTGAATCCCGCAGATGTACGTGTCGCCCTTGGCCAGATCCTTGCTCACGGGTGTGGCGAGAGGACTCTGGTCCTTGATGGAGTGGATGCCCTCGTCGTCTCCGTCGCTGTTGCCGTCGCTACCGCAGGCGGCAAAAGCGAGCACCGCAACCGCGCCCGGCACGAGAAAACGCCGCACCGCGGAGCGGGGAATCAAGGGGGCCATGGAGTCCTCCTCCGTCCCAGTTGGAGGCCGAGGATTTTCGCGGAAACCTACCACCGTCTACGGCGCCGCCCCCTCGAGCGAGCGCCGGGCATGGTAACTGGAGCGGACCAGCGGGCCGGACTCCACGTGGGCGAAGCCGAGATCGCGGGCGAAGGCGCCGAAGGCGGCGAACTCGTCCGGGTGCCACCACTTGGCCACCGGCAGGTGCAGGGCGGTGGGCCGCAGGTACTGCCCGATGGTCAGGATGTCGACCCCGACACCGCGAAGGTCGGCGATCGCCCCTTCCACCTCGTGGGCCTCTTCCCCCATGCCGAGGATGATGCCGGACTTGGCGACGAGGCCGGCGGCCTTGGCCCGGGCCAGCACCGACAGCGACCGGGGGTAGGCGGCCGACGGCCGCGCCGCCCGTTGCAGGCGGGCCACGGTCTCGAGGTTGTGGTTGAGCACATCGGGACGGGCGGCGAAGATCACCTCGAGGGCGGCCGGGTCACCCTTGCAGTCGGGTATGAGAACCTCGATGGTGGTGGCCGGGTTGCGCTCCCGCACGGCCCGGATGGTGGCCGCGAAACTCCCCGCTCCCCCATCCGCCTCGTCGTCCCGGGCCACGCTGGTGATCACGGCGTGGGCGAGTCCCATGCGGGCCACGGCCTCGGCCACCCGGGCCGGCTCCTCGGGGTCGAGGGGCAGGGGACGGCGGGTGTCGACCAGGCAGAACCCGCAGGCCCGGGTACAGCGGTCGCCCAGGATCATGAAGGTGGCCGTGCGTTCCGACCAGCACTCGTAGATGTTGGGGCAGCCCGCCTCCTCGCAGACGGTGTGGAGGTCGAGCGTCCGCATCATCGACTTGAGGGAGCGGTACTCGGGGCTGAGCTTGGCCCGCACCCGCATCCACTCCGGCCGCCGTTGCGCCGGGTCGACCTCCTCCCGCACACCGGCTTCGGCCAGGCGCCCGAGCAGCCGCACCGGCGTCCCCTGGCCGGCGCCTCTCCCGTTCTGGCGTTCCTCGGGTCTGCTATCCGGACCTGATGCACGCCGGTTCGGCTCGGAGGCCTGCCGGGTGAAGGCGGACAGGTCGGACGGGCGCTCGTGCCAGACGACGTCCTGGCGCTCCGTGTTCTCGTAGCCGAAGGCGCCGGCCAACCGGGCGGCCACGGCGTCGACCACGGCCCGCATCTCGACCGGGTGGCCGAGGAGGCGGGTGAGCGACGTCACGCCCCGGTCGCGGATCCCGCACGGGACGATGTGGTCGAACATCGACAGGTCGGGATCCACGTTGAGGGCGAAGCCGTGCATCGTCCGGAACTGTGCTGTGCCTCCACGGCCGGCGGGCCGGGAAACCTTGACTCCGATGGCCGCGATCTTCTCGTCGCCGACCCAGACACCGGTGAGGCCCCGCTCCCGGCCGGCGGCGACGCCGAAGCCGGCGAGGACGTCGAGCAGGACCTCTTCCAGGAGACGGACGTAGGCGACGACATCGGTGAGGCCGTCGCGCCATTCGGGCAGGGTGAGGATCGGGTAGCCGACGAGCTGGCCCGGGCCGTGGTAGGTCACGTCGCCGCCGCGATCGGCGCGCTCCAACGCGGCCCCGACGTCGGCCGGGGCAACCAGCAGGTGCTCCGTCTTGGCCTGGCGCCCCAGCGTGTACACGTGGGGATGCTCGAGCAGCAGGGCGTAGTCCGACACCGCGCCGGCGTGGAGGGCCCGCTGGAGAGCGAGCCCTTCGCCGTAGGGAACGCGGCCGAGCCAGCGGATCCGCAGCCCGGGGTACGGGGTGTCCCCGGAAAGAAGGCGGGCCGACGCCGTCACGCCAGCTCGGCGTCCCAGTCCCGGGTCTCGATGATCGTCTTGAGCCGGTTGAGGAAGGCGGAGGCGTAGGCGCCGTCGATGGCCCGGTGGTCCCACGACATGGCCAGGATGCCGACGCGGTGGATGGCGATGGCGTCGCCGTCGGGCCCTTCCACCACCACCGGCCGCTTCCGCACTCCCTCGGTCGAGAGGATGGCCACCTGCGGCTGGTTGATCACCGGCGCCGAGATGAGCGTGCCGTACGGCCCCGGGTTGGTGATGGTGAACGTACCGCCGGCGACGTCGTCGGGGGCGAGCTTGCGGGTGCGGGCCCGACCGGCGAGATCGACCACCTCCCGGGCGATCTGCCGCAGCCGCTTGCCGTCGGCGCCCTTGATGACCGGAACGATCAGGCCCTTGAAGTCGAGGTCGACGGCGACGCCCAGGTTCACGTAGTGGTGCACCACCAGCTTGTCTTCGTGGACGCTGGCGTTGAGGTGGGGGAAGTCGGCGATGGCGTCACACACGGCCCGGGCGATGAAGGGCAGGTACGTGAGCGAGGCGCCCTCCCGCTGCTTCCACTCCGCCTTGACGGCTTGGCGGGCCCGCTCGACCCGTTCGAAGTCGACCTCGATGGCGGTGAGCACGTGGGCGCTGGTGTGCTTCGAGCGCACCATGTGCTCCGCCGTGCGGGCCCGGATGCGGTCGAAGGGGATGGTCTCGTCGCCGCCGTCCAGGGCGACCGGAGCGGCGGCCGTAACCGCCGCCGGCGCCGGAACATCCGCCGGTGCGGGAGGGGTGGGACCGGCCGAGGCCGGCTTCGCTCCCTTCTGGCGGTCGATGTAGGCGAGGACGTCGCTGCGGGTGATCCGGCCGCCTTCGCCGGTCCCGGGGATGTCGGTGGGGTCGAGGCCGTTCTCCTTGAGGAGGCGGCGCACCACCGGCGACAGCAGCACGCCGCCCGTCGCGCCACCGGACCCGTTCCCCGCTTCCGGCGCGATGGCGGCCGGCTCGGCGGGAGCAGTGGGGGCGGGGGCGGGGGGGGAAACAACGGCTCAGCGACCGATCTGATTCGAATGGCTTTGGCGAAGCTGGGTGGCCGTTAGGATGGTGCCCGATCCGGAGCAAGCTGATAGAATGGGGATCGTCGGTTAGTGCGAATTGTCATCTCTGCGTGCGGCAGCGGCTCTTCAACAGAGGCATCATGAAATCGATTCGGGCAGTTCTACTCGTATTCGCTGCTGAGGCAATTGACTGCGCTCCGCAAGTCACCAG
>CAZCVW010000205.1:0-6386 GCA_964502185.1 uncultured Burkholderiales bacterium | reverse complement strand
TTTAAGAACTCGTGGCCACCACTGGGCAGTTCTGATGTCCACCGTCGGGCAGGTCCCGCCGAGGCCCGGTCGTCATCGCCGGCCAGGAGCCCGTCGTTGCGATCGGCGCGGAGGACGAGCGCCACGATCTCGATGTCGGCTCTCAGAAGGGCTTGTTCCTCCGCCGAACTGGCCTGTCACCAGGCGAACAGGACGATGACCCACTCGTCCGACTCTCCCCGCTCATCGAGCACCGCCTCCGGCCGCCGCTGCTCCGGTGGGGGCAACCGTTCCCAGTGGCCGACTGCACGCGCCGCTACCGCCCGCCCCGGGAGAACCCGAGGCGGGTGGCACTGGAGTTCACCGTCGACCGGATCCTGGGCCGGGCCTGACGGGTTGCTCTCTAGTGGAGATCGGCGGGACACTCCGCCGGCCGCTCGGCATCGAGCCGGCTCGGCGTTCCCGGCGGGACGTTGAAGTAGTAGACGGTGAGCTCCACCGTCTCCGCCGTGTGGTTCTGGGCCAGATGGGGATGGTGAGCGTGGGGCGGCACGAAGTAGGCCTGCCCGGCGGGAATATCGACCGCCCCGCAGGCCGGTCCGTCAAGGCCGTAGTTGGACAGGACCCCCTTGTCGACCATGAAGACGCCGCCGTCCGGGTGGCTGTGCCATCCGGTCGTACCTCCGGGTTCGAGGACGACCTTCAGCACCTGGGTTTCCATGCCGGGCTTGAACTCGGCCGGCCCTCCGCTGACGAGCACTGCCTTTGAAATCTCGGTTCTGGTCGCGCCCGTGGGCGGTGTCGCGACTGCGGCGACGATGCCCGCTCCGAACACGATCACGGCGCCGGTTCCGATGAGCAGTGGAATCCTCCGCATGCGCCCTCCCTGGCCTGCCTGGCTTCCAGTAAATGACAGCCAGAGCTTAGGGACGACCGGTCCGTAGCGTCCATGCCGAACCGCAACAATGCGGTGTGCCCGTCGAGCCACCCCCCAACCAGTGGCGGCTCCCCCGCGCCGCCAGCGCCGATGAGGACGGGATCGCCGGCATCGGCGCCGATCTCGAGCCGGGGACGATACTGGCCGCCTACCGGGCCGGGATGTTCCCGATGCACCTGCGGCGGGGCGGCCCGCTGGCCTGGTGGTCCCCCGATCCCCGCGGCGTGTTGCCCCTAAACGCGTTGCGGGTCACCCGCTCGCTCCGGAAGGCCTGCCAGCGCTTCGAGGTCAGGGTCAACTGGGACTTCGACGTGGTGGTCGCCGCCTGCGCCGGCCAGGACCGTCCCGGCGGCTGGATCTCGACCGAGATCTTCGCCGCCTACCGCCGGCTGCACCGGCTGGGGTGGGCCCACTCCGTCGAGACCTGGGACCCGCAGCGTGACGAGCTGGTGGGCGGCCTCTACGGGGTGGCCATCGGCGGGCTGTTCGCCGGCGAGTCGATGTTCCACCGGGCGAGCGACGCATCGAAGGTCGCCCTGGTCGCCCTCGTCGAGTTGCTCCGGGGCGACGGCCGGCCCGGGCGTCTGCTCGACGTGCAGTGGGTCACGCCCCATCTGGCCACGCTGGGAGCCGTTCCGATCGCCCGCCGGACGTACCTCCAGCAACTCGATCGGGCCCTGGCAATGCCGCTCCCGTCCGCCTTCGCCGGAGGGTAGGGGCCGGAGGGTAGGGGCCGGAGGGTAGGGGATCGCATTACCCTCCGGTAAGAACGGGCACGAGCACCGCGAGGGGGCGCCATGAAGATCCACGTGGATCCCGAACTCTGCCAGGGTCACAACCGCTGTTACGCCCTGGCTCCTGAGCTCTTCGACATCGACGATTTCGGCAACGCCACGGCCAAGGGCGACGGCCTCGTTCCACCCGGGCTCGAGAGCAAGGCCCGCCTCGCCGAAGCGAACTGCCCTGAGTTCGCCGTCTCGATCACGGAGGACTGAGGCGTCATGGCCACCCCCGAGAAGGTCGTGACAGAAAGGACCAGCGCCCCGGTCCCCGGGGGTGCGGGGGTGTCCCCCGAGGTCGTCACCGACTGGGCTACCGACTACGACATCTTCGACGACGACTACGTCCGCGATCCCGTGCCGATCTGGGACGACCTGCGCCGTCGCTGCCCGGTGGCCCACACCGACCGCTGGGGCGGCTCCTGGCTCACCACCCGCTACGAGGACGTGCGCCAGATGGCGAAGCTCGTTCCTGAGCTGTCGTCGTCCGAGCCCATCGTCGTGCCGTCGGTCGGTGTGCACAACGAGGAGACCGGCGAGGTCGTCTACGGGGTGCACATCCCCCCGATCTCGTCGGACCCCCCGTACCACGGCCCCGCCCGGCGCCTCATCCTGCCTGCCTTCTCTCCTCAGGCGGTGGCCGGCCACGAGGCTTTCACCCGGGAGCTGGCCGACCGCCTCATCGACGGCTTCGCGGACCGCGGCGGGTGCGACGGGGCGGTGGACTACGCCCAGCAGATCCCGCCGCGGGTCATCGCCCATCTGCTCGGGGTCGACCCGGGCCAGGCCGACACCTTCATCGAGTGGGTGCGCGGCATCCTCGAGATCGGCCTGTCCCATCCGGAGGTCCGTCTCCGGTACCGCCGGCTCATCTTCGACTTCTTCGCCCAGCAGGTGCAGACCAGGAGAAGCGAACCGCGCGACGACTTCATCACCGAGCTGCTGGCCGGTGAACTCGACGGCGAACCCGTGAGCGACGCCCACGTGGTGGCGACCTGCAACCTGCTCCTGATCGCCGGCATCGACACGACCTGGAGCTCGATCGGCTCGGCGCTGTGGCACCTGGCCATCCACCCCGCCGATCGGGAACGCCTGGTGGCCGAACCCGAGCTGATCCCGACCGCGGTCGAGGAGCTCCTGCGGGCCTACTCGCCCGTCACCATGGCCCGCATCGCGACGAAGGAGATCGAGGTGGCCGGCGTCACGCTCCAGCCCGGCGACCGGGTGCTCCTGAACTTCCCGGCGGCCAACCGCGACCCCGAAGCCTTCGACCGGGCCGATGAGGTCGTGATCGACCGCCAGAACAACCGCCACATCGCCTTCGGCGTGGGCATCCACCGGTGTGCGGGATCGAACCTCGCCCGGATGGAGATGCAGGTGGCCCTGGAACGGTTCCTGGAGCGGGTGCCGGTATTCTCGCTGGTAGACCGGGATGCGGTCACGTGGGCGGGCGGGCAGGTTCGCGGCCCCCGTCACCTGCCTCTGCTCTTTCGTATGGGCGGAGGGTCACCTGACAAGATCGAAGGCTGGAGTCGACCAGGGGGTTGAGCGTGGCTGAGAGCTTCACAATCACGGACAACCGCACGGGGAACAGTGTTGAGATCCCCATCGAAGCGGGCGGTCTGTCCATTCGGGAGCTGCGCAAGCTCGACCCCAACGTCTTCCTCTACGACCCGTCCTTCCTCCAGACGGCCGCCTGCAAGAGTTCCATCACCCTCGTGGACGGGGACCGGGGCATCCTCCGCTACCGGGGCTACCCGATCCAGGAGCTGGCCGAGTCGTCCACCTTCCTCGAGGTGGCCTACCTGCTCCTCAACGGCGAACTGCCGAACCGTGAGCAGCACGACAAGTGGGTCCACGACATCACGTACCACACGTACGTCCACGAGAACGTGCGCAAGCGCTTCATGGACGGGTTCCACCACGACGCCCACCCGATGGGGATCCTGGTGGCCACGGTGGCCGCCCTGTCGACCTTCTACCCGGAGGCCAAGGACATTTCCGGCGAGAACGTCCGGATGATTCAGGTCAACCGGCTGATCGCCAAGATGCCGACGCTGGCCGCCTTCGCCCACCGCTTCTCGGTGGGGCTCCCGGCGGTCTATCCGGACAATTCGCTCGATTACGCCTCGAACTTCCTGTCGATGATGTGGAAGATCGCCGAGCCCCGCTACGAGACGGACCCGATCCTGGCCCGCGCCCTCGACGTGCTGTTCATCCTGCACGCCGACCACGAGCAGAACTGCTCCACGACCGCCATGCGGGTGGTGGGCTCGGCCCACGCCGACCCCTACTCGGCCACCGCCGCGGCCTGCGCCGCCCTCTATGGCCCGCTCCACGGCGGGGCCAACGAGGCCGTGATCCGGATGCTGACCGAGATCGGCTCCATCGACAACGTCGACGACTTCATCCAGGGCGTGAAGGAGGGCAAGGCCCGGCTCATGGGCTTCGGCCACCGGGTCTACAAGAACTACGACCCCCGGGCCCGGATCATCAAAGCCACGGCCGAGAAGGTCTTCGAGGTCACCGGGAAGAACCCGCTGCTCGACATCGCCCTCAAGCTCGAAGAGATCGCCCTGGCCGACGAGTACTTCACCTCCCGGAAGCTCTACCCCAACGTCGACTTCTACTCGGGGATGATCTACCAGGCCATGGGTTTTCCGGTCGACATGTTCCCCGTCCTATTCGCCATCCCCCGGACGGCGGGGTGGTGTTCGCACTGGCTGGAGTTGCTGACCGACCCGGAACAGAAAATCTCCCGGCCGCGTCAGCTCTATGTCGGTGCCGACGAGCGGCCGTACGTCTCCATCGATCAGCGCTGATTTCTGGCCAATCTGGGGCAATTTGGCCCGAGACGGAGGGCGTCTCCTGGCAGTACCATGCGCCCGGAGCGGTACCGCGACCGGCACTTCATGATGCGGTGGGCGCCTCGGCGTCCGACTCGGACTCGGTCCGTTCGAGCATGTACCCGCGGGAACGGACCGTCCGGATCGCCAGACCGAGCGGCGCCAACCGGCGGCGGAGGCGCAAGACGTGGACGTCCAGCACGTTCCGGCCGGGGGACGTGCCGGGCCAGACCGAGCGGCGGAGCGTGTCCCGGCCGACGACGGCTCCGAAGCGGCCAACCAGGGCGTCGGCCAGGCGAGCCTCGACGGGGGGGAGTGAAACCCACCGGGAGCCGAACCGCAGGACGCCGTGGACGTCGAGTTCGGGCACGAGACACGTGTGTTGCCGGCTCCGGGCGAGGAGGCCTTCGATCCGGGCGCGGGTGTCAGGCTCCGAGGTCGGGAGACGGATCCAGTCCTCCAGGCAGTCCGAGGTCGGGGGCGGGGCCACGCCGTCACTCAGGAGCAACAATCGCGGCTGCTGGCGAGCGGCCAAACGGTCGCGCTCGACCGCCTCGGCCGGCCAGTGCACCAGAGTCACGTCCACGATGCCGGACGCTACGGGCGCTTCGTTGCCGGTCTGTTTCGCCGTTGTGAAGCCTGACGCGCGCCAGGCGCCGACCTACGCGCCCTCGGTGTCCACCGTCTCCTCGGATCGCCGGTGCTCGGAAGCGGTGGCCTCCCGGTCCAGGGTGCGGGCTTCGGAGTCGGCCAGCACGGCGCGGGCCAGGGCGGTGGGGTCGTCAATCCCCGCCGCCTTCTCCTCCGGCGTGAGGGCCCGGGAGCGCGATGCGATCAGGTCAGGATCGGGAGTGTGCTTGGAGTCCATGCCGGGTGCGTGCCCATCAGGGGGGCCCGACGAAACCCGGACCCGCTGACCAGCTGACCCGGTGATCCGGTGATCCAGACTGGGCCTGAGGGCTGAAGGTGGGGAGGCGGGCCTTACACTTGGTTGTGTGACCACGGTGCTGTTGCCGCTGCTCGCCCTGGGGGCGGGCGTGATCTCGTTCAGTTCACCGTGCTCGCTTCCCCTCATCCCCGGATACCTTTCGTATGTCTCGGCGCTCCCGGTGTCGGACCTCGGGCGGGAGGAGGCCCGGTCCGTCACGCTCCGGGCCGCCGTCCTCTTCGTCGCCGGGTTCACCACCGTCTTCACCGCGCTGGGCATCTCCTTTGCCCTGGTCGGCACGCTGCTGCAACGCAACCTGCCCGGGATCGTGCGGGTGGCCGGCGTGGGCATCATCGTGATGGGGCTGGCCAGCCTCGGACTGGTGCGGCTGCCCTTCCTGTATCGGGAACGGCGCTTCGACCTCGCCAAGATGCCGCGGGGCCCGGGCGCCGCCTTCCCCTTCGGGATGGCCTTCGCCTTCGGGTGGGTTCCGTGCGTCGGCCCGGTCCTGAGCACGATCTTCACCGCTGCCGCCAGCACCCAGAGTTGGGCTTGGGGCGCGATCCTGCTGATCCTCTACTCCCTCGGCCTCGGATTGCCGTTCATCGGTCTGGCGGTCGCCTTCGACCGAGGTCGTGGCTCGCTCGAGTGGCTCCGCCGGAACAGTCGGAAGATCGAGATCGCGGGCGGGCTGATGCTGGTCGCGGTGGGCACCATGTTCGTCACCGGGCAGTGGAAGACGTTTTTCACCCCGCTCCAGAGCTACTTCGCCAGGCTCGGATGGCCACCGATCTGACCGAGGCGCCCTCGCCGCGCCCACAACGCCGCCAGTCGCACACGGTCCGTTGGGCCGTGGTCGGCGTCGTCGTGGCCGTGCTCCTGCCCCTGGTGGTCGTGCTCGGCAGCCGGCTCGGCCA
>CAZCVW010000204.1:0-6388 GCA_964502185.1 uncultured Burkholderiales bacterium | reverse complement strand
GGGGCACGTTCGTGGCCGGCGCGGTGCTCGCCGCCGTCCTGGCCGGAGCCGTCCTGGCGCTCGGCCGGCGCACTAGCCTCGAAGTCCGATGACGAAGCTCGCGCTGTTGGGTGGCGGGAAGATGGGCGAGGCGCTGATCGGCGGGCTGATCGACGCCGGCCGGGCGGTGGACGACCTGGCCGTGGCGGAGGTCAGCCCGGAGCGCCGCCACGCGCTCGAGTTCCGGTTCCCCGGACTCCGTGTCGTCCCGGCGCCGGCCTGGGCCGCCGCCGACGCGGAACTCGTCGTACTGGCCGTGAAACCGGGGGACGTGGCCGCCGCCCTCGAGAGCGCGGCCTCGGCCATGGCCCCGGGCGCGCTCGTCCTCTCCATTGCCGCCGGGGTGACGATCGCCACCCTGGAGAGCCTCGTGCCCGGCTTCCCCGTGGTGCGGGCCATGCCCAACACTCCGGCCGTGGTGGGACGGGGCGCGGCCGCCATCTCGGCCGGCACGCACGCCGGCGAGGAGCACATGGCCCGGGCCGAGGGGGTCCTCTCCGCCGTCGGGACGGTCGCCCGGGTTCCGGAGAGCCTCCTCGACGCGGTCACCGGCCTGTCCGGCTCCGGGCCCGCCTATCTGTTCCTCGTGGCCGAGGCCCTCATCGATGCCGGCGTCTACGTCGGGCTGCCCCGTCCGGTCAGCCAGGCGCTCGTCACCCAGACGCTGCTCGGGGCGGCCTCCCTGCTGGCCGAGGGCGGCGAGGGGCCCGAGGCGCTGCGGGCCGCCGTCACCTCTCCGGGCGGCACGACCGCCGCCGGCCTCGCCGCGCTCGAGTCGCGGGCGATCCGGTCGGCTTTCCTGGAGGCCGTGGCTGCGGCTACAGAGCGCTCCCGGCAACTAGGCCAGCAGTAGCGCAGTCCCGTTCCGTGAGTTGTTCCGCGACGCCCGGTGGTGAGCAAGCGGGCGGTTTCACGTCCCGTGGTCGCGCCGCATCTGTGCGACGTGGAATCGCTCATGTGACGCAGTGTTCGCCCTAGACAACTGCGGTCACAGGGCGTACCCTCGGTCTCGGCGGGTGGAGATAGGGGTGACCGCGTGGCGCAGTCCTTCGAGAAGGCGCGCTTCTTGACGGTTCAAGAAGTCGCGCAGTTAATGCGGGTGTCATCGATGACCGTGTATCGGCTCATCAGGGCTGGCGATCTGCCGGCCGTGAGGGTCGGGCGCTCCTTCAGGGTGCGCGACGTGGATGTCGATGGCTACCTGCAGTCGCGCTATACGCAGGCCGGGTAGGACGGGGCTGGCGGGCGGACGCTCTCCGGTCCGGTCCGGCTAGGGTCGGAGCGGCGTCCCCCTTGCTCAACGGAGCCGCCGGTGTCCTCCATACCGTTCGTTTCCTTTCTCAGTGATTACGGCGCGGCCGATGAATTCGTCGGTGTCTGCAAAGCCGTGATCCTGCGGGCTGCGCCTGAGGCGCACGTCATCGATATCACGCATGAGATAGCGCCTCACGACGTGCGGGCCGGGGGTCTCGCCCTGGCCCGGGCGGCCCAATACCTGCCCGAGGGCGTGGTGCTGGCGGTGGTCGATCCCGGCGTGGGAACCGAGCGGCGCGCTGTCGCCGCCGAGGTGGCGACGGGCTACCTTGTAGGTCCCGACAACGGGCTCCTGGCGCCGGCCGTGGCCATGCTCGGCGGCGCCAAGCGAGTGGTCTCGCTCACCAATCCGGAGTACCAGCTCCCGGCCCCGGGGGCGACGTTCGCCGGGCGCGACGTGTTCGCCCCGGCGGCCGGCTACCTGGCGGCCGGGGTCGAGATGGAATTGCTGGGCGACCTTGTGGATCCGCTCTCGCTCCTACCGGGGCTGATGCCGCTCTCCCACCAGGAGGGCAACGAGCTGGCCGGTGAGGTGCTCTGGGTGGACCGCTACGGCAACGTGCAGCTCAACGTCGACCCGAGTGAGCTCGTCGAGATCGGCCTCCGTCCCGACGCGATCGCCTCCGTGCAGATCGGACAGGAGCGGCGCGTGGCACGCTGGGTGAGTACCTACGCCGACGCCAAGCCCATGGAGCTCGCCATCGTGGTTGACTCGTACGGACTCATCTCGCTGGCCTTCGACCGGTCCTCGGCGGCGGAAGCGCTGCGGATCCGAGCCGGCTCCGCGGTCACGCTCTCCCGTTTGGAGCCCGGCCCATGAGGTCGGGGACCGCTTTCGTGCTCGGCGCGCTGCTCCTGCTGATCCTGGGAGCGGCCGTGCTCCAGTTCGTGATCATGCCCCGGGGATGACGGGCTAGAACAGTTCACCGGCGAGCCGGCGGATGTCCCGCTCCAGGGTCGTCAGGCCTTCGACCTTGCCGACGCACAGGGAGACGCCGGCGTCGCGCGCTTCCGTCTCGATCTCGCTGTCGAGGTAGGCGGTGTAGAGGATGATGGCCTGGTCCGGCCGGCGGCTACGGATCTGCCGGGAGGTGGCGATGCCGTTCAGCCCGCCCGGCATGGCGTAGTCGACGACCACCACCTGCGGGTCCGCCTCCTCCACCGCATCGACGGCTTCCTGGCCACTGGCTGCCTGCCCCACCACGTCGAAGCCGGAGAGCTCCAGCATCTGCACGAGCATCTTGCGCACGTGGGCGGTGTCATCGACGACGTAGACCCGAACGGACATGGGATCGAAACTACACGGCAGGACGGCCCGGAGTCGCCGTCTCCAAGGCGGTGAGGTCCTCCACTCCGGCCACCGAGATGCTCCCGGCCCGGTAACGCCGGCGCTGACGGACCTCGAGGCGCCGGGCCAGGCGGCTGAGGGCGAGGTTGAGGACCACGTAGACACCCGTGGCCAGGATGTAGGCCTGGAGGTCGGCGGCCGGCCTCACCCCCTTGGAGGCGATCTCCGCCCGGCCGAGGAGGTCGGGGTAGGTGATCACCCCGGCCAGGGCGGTGTCTTTCAGCATGGTGACAAGCTGGCTGAGCACGGCCGGGACCATCCGGCGGAGGGCCTGGGGCAGGATCACGGCCCGCATGGCCTTGCCCTCGGTGAGTCCGACGGCCAGCGCCGCTTCCCGCTGGCCCCGTTCGAGGGAGAGGATTCCGGCCCGGAAGATCTCGGCCAGGATGGCTGAGTTGTAGAGGACCAGGGCCAGGGTGGCGGCCTGAAAGGGTTTCAGGTTGACCCCGAAGCGGGGGAGGCCGAGGTAGGAGAACAGGATCAGCAGGACCAGCGGCACGCCCCGGAAGAACTCGAGCCAGGCGACGGCGGCCAGCCGCAGCCACCAGGCCTTGGCCAGGCGGACGAGGGCGAGGGCGAGCCCGGCGGCCATGGCCAGCACGATGGACACCCCGGCGAGCCGGAGTGTGTTGACCAGGCCGGTGCCCAGGTACCGGAGCACGTCCGCTTCGAAGAAGTAGGACCACCGGTCGCCCTCCAGCTGGCCCTGGTCGGCGAAGCGGGCCAGCCCGACGTACACGGCGGCGACCAAGGCGGCGGCGCTGACCACGGAGCCCACCAGCACCCGGCGCCGGCCCCGGGGCCCGAGCGGGTCGGCCAGGACCGGCGCCGCCACTATCGCTTCACCGCCACCCGCCGCTCCAGGACCCCGAGGGCGAGCCCGGAGGGCACGGTCAGCACGAGGTAGGCCACCGCCGCCACCAGGAGGGCGTTGGCGCTCTGGGCGATCTCCGTCCCGAGCCGGGACGCCTGCCCCGTCAGGTCGAGCACGGAAATGGTGTAGGCCACCGACGAGTTCTTGATCAGGGCGATGAACAGGCTGGCCAGCGGGGGCACCATCGTGCGGAGCGCCTGGGGCAACACCACGGTCGTCAGGGTGGTCGAGAAGGTGAACCCGAGCGAGCGGGCGGCCTCCGCCTGCCCCACCGGCACGGCGTTGATGCCGGCCCGAACGGTCTCGGCCACGAACGACGAGGTGTAGAGGGCCAGGGCCAGCATCGCCGTGTTGAACTCGGAGAGGCGGAACCCCAGGTCGGGCAGCCCGAAGTAGAAGATGAACATGAGCGCCACCAGCGGGGTGCTGCGCAGCAGCTCCACGTAGGCGGTGCCCGCCCACCGCAGCGGTGGGACGGGACTGATCCGGGCGGCGGCCATGAACGTCCCCAGCACCAGGGCGCCGGCGTAGGAGACGAGGGTGAGGGCCGCGGTGGTGCGCATCCCGGCGACGAAAATGTCGAGATGGGAAAGGACGTCCTCCACGCCGGCGGTGGATCGGCTCCGGTAGGGCCTAGTACCGGACGACGGGGGGCGGGGTCGGCCTGGTCAGGCCGATCGATCCGAGGGTGGTGTCGAACGCGGCCGCCCAGCTCCCGTCCGAGTAGCTCTTCTCGATGGTGCTGTTGAGGAAGTCGCGGAAGGCCTGGTCGCCCTTCTTCAGGCCGATGCCGTAGGGCTCGTCGGTGAAGGGCGCGCCCACCAGCTTGAAGGCGCCGCCGCTGTCCTTGGCCAGGCCGGCCAGGATGCTGTCGTCGGTGGTCACGGCGTCGACCCGGCCGTCACCCATGGCCTCGGCGCACTTCGAGTAAGCGTCGAAGGTGATGTCGGTCTTGGCCTGCGGGGCCTGGGCCGACAGGTTCTTGAGCGACGTGGAGCCCTGAACGGAGCAGACCCTCTTCCCGTTCAGGTCCTTCACCGCCTTGATGGTGGTGTTGTCGCTCTTCACCATGATGTCCTGGTGGGAGATCCAATAGGGGCCGGCGAAGTCGATCATCAGCTTGCGGGCGTCGTTGATCGTGTACGTGGCCACCACGATGTCGACCTTGCCCTGCTCGATGAATTGCTCCCGGACCGGCGTCTTGGACTCCACGAACTCGATCTGCTTGGCGGCGTCGGCCAGCTTCCCGCCGAACAGGGCGGCGGCCACGATCTTGGCCATCTCGGCGTCGAAGCCGACCACCCCGCTGGGAGTCTGGAACCCGAAGCCCGGCTGGTCGAACTTCACGCCGACGACGATCTTGCCCTTCTGCTGGAGGGTGGCCATGGTCGATCCGGCGGGAAAACTGGGGGCTTTCGCCGCCGCCGTGGTGGCCGTGGCGGTGGTGGATTCGTCTTTCGGGGGCTCGACCGCGCCGCCGTTGTCGTCGCCGCCACAGGCACCGGCGAGCATCACGACCGTGCCGACCACCGCCAGAATCCGCAGACTGCGCTGCATGGCACCTCCTCAGGGCTGGCCAGACCGTACCCCCGGTTTCCGTCAGTGGGCGAGGATCTTGGACAGGAAGTCCCGGGCCCGGTCGGTCTGCGGGGCCGAGAAGAACCGGTCCGGGGGAGCGGTCTCGATGATGCGGCCCCCGTCCATGAAGACGACCCGCCGGGCCGCGGAGCGGGCAAAGCCCATCTCGTGGCTGACCACCACCATCGTCGTCCCCTCGGCGGCGAGCTCGAGCATCACGTCGAGCACTTCCTTGATCATCTCGGGGTCGAGGGCCGACGTCGGCTCGTCGAAGAGCATCAGCTTCGGTTCCATGGCCAGCGCCCGGGCGATGGCCGCCCGCTGCTGCTGCCCGCCGGACAGCTCGGCCGGGTAGCTGTCGGCCTTGTCGGCGATGCCGACCCGAACGAGCAGAGCGAGGGCGCGTTCCCGGGCCTCGGGCTTGGCCATGCCCCGCACCTTGACCGGGCCCAGCATCAGGTTTTGGAGCACGGTCTTGTGGGCGAACAGGTTGAAGCTCTGAAAGACCATCCCGATGTCGGCCCGGAGGCGGGCCAGCGGGCGTCCCTCCTCGGGCAGCGGCACCCCGTCGAACTCGATGGTGCCCGAGTCGATGGTCTCCAGCCGGTTGATCGTCCGGCACAGGGTCGACTTCCCCGACCCGGAAGGCCCGACGACCACGACGACCTCGCCCCGCTCTACTTCGAGGTTCACGCCGTCCAGGGCCTTCAGCGGTCCGAAGTGCTTGGAGACGTCACGGAGGGCCACGAGCGGCGTCACGGCCCAGACCGTACGTCACTGACCGGCCGGGATGTCGGCCGGCTGCTAATGCTGCCCCAGACAGCGTTTGCCCCGTTCCTCCATCAGGCATTTCTGCTCGGGCGAGGAAAAGGCAAGGAAGGGTGCGGCGGGCGGCCCGAGATCGCAGCTCGCATTCTGGTGCGCGTTCTCCGTCGCCAGGACGGAAAACGCTCACCAGAATGGTCGGCCACCTTGGCCTTTCGACCCCCATTAGCGCATAACGATGCCGGCTACGGGCGAACACGGCCGGTGGCGGCCCTGGTAGCTAGTTGAAGTCCCGCAGACGCTCGAGGACGGAGACGAGCAACGGCGACGGCTTCGGCGGCTCCGGAGCGGGAGCCGGGGCCGGCTCGGGAGCCGGGGGAGCGGCGACGGGCTGGAGTTCCGGGGCGGGGACCGGAGCCGGCGCAGGCGCCGGAACGGGCTTGGGCAACGCCTTCGGCTTCGGCGCCGGC
>CAZCVW010000203.1:0-6390 GCA_964502185.1 uncultured Burkholderiales bacterium | reverse complement strand
CCTTCACGAGCCTTCATTACCATTTACACACCGCGAAAAACCGCTAAATACCTGGAATACCGACTTCCGAAATACTTCTTTACGCGGCCACTCCAAACTGCCTTAATACCCAAAAGCGAGAACACGATTGCAACCGGTGGTTGCGAGGGGGCGGGGCGGTTGGCGTGGATGCGGATGATGGGCGCCGACTCGGTCGCCTATCACGAGGCGACCGTGATGGACCGGACGGACGACTTCTCCGGCCAGGCCCTCGCCTATTACGCCTCCCGTGGTGAGACGCCACTCGTTTGGGGCGGGGGTGGAGCGGAACGGCTCGGGTTGGTCGGGAGGGTGACTGAGGCCCAGTACCGCGCTGTCTACGGGCCGGGCGGGGCGTGCGACCCGACGACCGACGAACGGCTGGCCTCGACGAGGCGGCCGGGCATGGAACTCGTTGTGGCCGCCCACAAGTCCGTGGCCGAACTCGGTGTCATCGGCCGGGCCGAGGACATGCACCGGATCATGGACGCCGAGCGGGACGGCACGCTGGCCTACCTGGAGGCGGTCACCCGGACGCGAGGGGGACGGCGAGGCCGGGGCGCCACCGCCACTCCAACGAGCGGCCTGCTCTACGCCCACACCCGCCACGCCACCTCCCGGGCCGGCGACCCCGCCCCCCACGACCACGTGCTCGTGGCCAACGTGGTGGAAATGCTCGACGGCGCGGGCGGCTGGAAGGCCGCGGACACGACCGTCTGGCGAGAGCATCTCCACGCCGCCACCATCGCCGGCCGCGTGGCCGCCGCCCGGAAGGCGGTCGAACTGGGCTACGCCATCGCACCGGACCACGGGCGGTCCGGGCGGCTCGGCCATTGGCGGATCGCCGGGATTCCCGACGAGGTAGTGGAGATCCACTCCAAACGGGCGGCGGAGATCACGGCCGCTGTCAAAGCCCGGGGTGAGTCGAGCTGCCGGGCTCGGAACGTCGCGGCCCGGGACACGAGGGCGGTCAAGCGGCACACGCCGATCGGGGAACTCATGCCCCGCTGGCACGGCGAACTGGCCGACGTCGGCTGGAGCGTCCCTGATCTGGTCGCCTCCGTGGAGCGTGCCGCCCGGGCGGTGGATCGAGGGCGCCATCGCCGACACCGTGGCGCGAGGCACGGGCACGACTGGCGCGGGGACCGTTCCAACCACGTCGGTTCAGGCTGCGGTTCGTGCGACGGAAGGCGTCCTCGGCCGGCCGCTGACGTCCGGACAGCGCAAGGCGGTTCTGGGTATCTGCTCGGAAGGGCGGCGAATTTCGCTGGTCCTGGGAATCGCCGGCGCCGGAAAGACCACCGCCATCCGCTGCGTGGCTGACACCTACGCCGCGGCCGGCTACGAGGTCGTGGGCACGGCGACGTCCGGACAGGCGGCTCGCACGCTCGGCCGGGAGGCTGGTTTGGCTGGCAGCCGCACCTTGGCGTCGCTGCTGTGGCGCCTGGACCACGGCTCCGTCCGGCTCAATCATCGTCACGTCGTCGTCCTCGACGAAGCCGGCATGACCGACGACCCGGCCATGCTCCGGCTGCTGACCGCCTGTGAGCTGTCCGGTGCCAAGGTCGTGATGGTCGGCGACCACCGCCAGCTCGGCCCTGTGGGTCCTGGAGGCGCGCTCCGGGCTCTCCTGAACCGCCACCACGGGATCGTCCACGTTCTCGACGAGAACGTGCGCCAGAAGGACCCCGAGGAACGCCGGGCGCTCGCCCGGCTTCGGCGCGGAAAGGTCGCCGAAGCGGTGGAGTGGTACGCCGCCCACGATCGAATCCGAATCGCCCCGGACGCCGACGAAGCCCAGCGGGCGATGGTGGACGCCTGGTACGCCGACACCTCGGCCGGAAAGGACGCGGCCATGTACGCATGGCGGCGGACGAACGTGGATGAGCTCAACCGCCACGCCCGGGACCGCTTCGCCATCGACGGCCGCCTGAGCGGGCCCGACCTGATCGCCCCCGGGGGGCGCCGTTACGCCGTCGGCGACCGCATCGTCACCCTCGCCCCCACCGCCGATGGTCAGGTCGTCACCAGCCAACGGGGTCAGGTCGAAGCCGTCGACCTCCGCGCCTGCTCGCTCACAGTCCGCATGGACGACAGCCGCCTGGAATGCCTCGCCGGGGACGAGCTCGGCGCCGACCGCCTTGCCCACAGCTACGCCATCACGGTCCACCGCTCGCAAGCCTCGACGGTCGAGGTCGCCCACCGCCTCGAAGACGGCGGCGGCCGATCCCTCGCCTATGTCTCCATGAGCCGGGCCCGGGAGTGCAGCACGGTGCATGTCGTCGCCGACGACCTCGACCAGGCCGTCGAGGACCTCACCCGCGACTGGTCGGTCGACCATCGGGCCCGGTGGGCCATCGACTCCGGCACACCGGCCACCGAGCCCCTGGCCGTGGAGGATCACCGAGGTACCGACCCCGCCTTGTCCATGGCCCTCCGATACGCCCGGCTGGACGCCGAACGGCGGCCCGTCGCCGCCGCCGTCCCGCCTGACCCCACAGCCGAACTGGAAGCCGTGAACCGGCGACTGGCTGCGCTGCACCAGGACCGAAGGGACGTCTCGACCGGGCACGGCCGCTATGCCGGCACCCCACAGGGCGACGCCGCCCGTCACCTCATCGAAGCCCGGGGGCGGCACCGTGAAGCCGTCCGGTACTCCGAAAACGCTGGCGGATGGAGGAACCGGCGGTCCTGGCACAGGGAAGCCCAGGTATGGAGCGCGCGAGAGGCCGAGGCGCAACTCGCCTACGACCAGGCGATCGGTCCCGAGACCAAGCGGCTCGACGAGAGGATCCGCGACACAGAGGCCCGCCGTCACGAACTGCAGGTCGCCGGCGACGCCCGGACCAGCTGGCTGGAGCAGCACCCGGAAGCCGCCCGTCGCCTCGGCGTCCTCGATCGGGAGCTCCACCCGCCGAGCCTCTTGCCCGAGATCGAAGCGATCCTCAGCCGAGGGCACCCGAGAGCCCTCGTACGCGACCTGGGAGCGGTCCGGCCGGAGCAGAGCCGTGGCATGGAGATCGACTTCGGCCCCTGACTCCCGACGCCAACAGCGCGATCGGCTGGGGGCTCATCGCCTCCTCGCAGGGCGACGGTCGGGTCACGGCCTTCACACGGCGTGGTCGCCGTAAGGCCCACCGGTCGGTGGCGGGCGGTCACGGGCAAGAGCGGTCGCTGAAACTCCCGTGCTCTTTTTGTGCTCTTTGACACTTCGGAGGGAGCCCCTCGGGGATCCCTCCCAGCAGAAAGTGCCTCTGACCTGCACCTTTACTAGAGGCGGCGAGCGGAATTGAACCGCTGTACAGGGTTTTGCAGACCCTTGCCTGAACCACTCGGCCACGCCGCCATGCTGTCCGTCTGTCCTGCTCAGCGACTATTTCCACCGCTTCGCTGGACTTAGGGACCCTCCAGTTGACAGCGGATTGACAGCACACACGTCTGTGATTCGCCAAACCCGCTGTCGCAGGACCGCTCAATCGTAGTCCGGCGCCAGTAAGCCCAGGCCGTAACAGGCAGGCCGTCACCATCGGCGGGCCGTGATTGGGCCGCTGTAACTCGCTGTCAGCCATCGATCGCCTCGGCCAGCCGGGCGGCGGCGCCCCGATCCGCCTCCTCCATCACGTGGCCATACACGTCCTGGGTGAAGGACGTGCTGGCGTGCCCGGCTCGCCGGGAGACCGTGAGCACCGCCTCGCCTCTCAAGAGCATGGCCGTGATTGCGCTGTGGCGAACGTCGTGCAGCCGGATCCGAGGCATCCCGGCCCGCTCGGCCAGCCGGACGAAGGTTCGGGTCATCACGTTCGGATGTAGCGGCGTGCCATCCTCGTGGGCGAAGACGTGGCCGGTGTCCTGGTACGCAGCGCCCCACGCCAGCTTCTCGGCGTTCTGGCGGGCACGGTGGGTCCGCAGCGCTGTGACGGTGCCGGGATCGAGCGACACCGCCCGGACCCGGCCCGTCTTGGTTGCGCCCTCGACCGGCGAACCGTTCACGACTCCCCGGGACCGGCGGATGACCCAGCGCCCGGTCTCCAGGTCGATATCCGACCACCGTGCCCCGAGCGCCTCGCCCCGGCGGCACCCCGTCAAGACCAGGAGCCGCCACAGTGCGGAGAGCCGGTCCTCGGCCACGGCAGCGAGGAACTGGCGAAGCTGTTCCGCCGTCCAGACGGTCAGCTCCTGCTGTCCGGGTTGCACATGTTTGGGAGGCGTGGCAGCGGAGGCGACGTTCCTGGCCACGACACCCTTCTTCAAGGCATCGGCGAGCACCTTGTGCACCAGCCGGTGGACATGCCCGACCGTCGTGTCACTCAGGCCCCCGTCACTGGCTGAGCGTCCGCTCCGGGGGCCGTTGTGCCGGCCGGCAAGCAGATCGGAGTACAGGCGATCCAACTGGATAGCGGTCACCGACTGAAGCTCTACCCCGCCGAGCGAAGGGGCGACGTAGCGGGAGAAGTCCCGGCGGTACTTGTCGGCCGTCGCCGGCTTCAGCCTGGTTTCGGCGGGGACGATCCACGCATCGAACCAGGCTGCAAATGTCATCCGGTCCCGCTCGACGTAGTCGCCCCGCCGGATCGCCGCCAGCTGGTCGGTGACGAACGCCTGGGCCGCCCTCTTGGTGGCGAACCCTGACTTGGTGCCCTGCCGCCGCCGCTGGCCGTCGGTCACCGGGAGGTCCCAGTACGCAGACCACCGGTCGCCCCGCCTCCGTACCCCACCTGTCATGTCCGCTTCTCCTTCCGTGCCTTCGTGGTGCCCGATTTCGTGTCCTGGTCGCCGTCGTCGTGCAGCCATCCCCGCTTCCAGGCTTCGGCCTTCAGTTCATCCATCAGCTTCCGGGTCACATGGGCCTTCTTCATGGCGGCGCCGGGACCGGTCGGGTGCCCGGCCCGCTCGTCTCGCACGTGGTCGAGGATCTGGCCCCAAAGGTGGAAGCCCAGGTCCTGGACCTGCTTGGCTGTGAGCCCGAGCTTCCCGGCCGCCGCTGTCTCGGCCGCCGTGGTGCTCAGCTCCCAAGCTGCCGTCAGGTACTTGAAGCCACGGCCGAGGAGCAGGCCAGGAACGACCTCGGCCGGTACCTCGGCGTGTCCTATGGAGTACCGGCCTTCCTCGTCTGCCGCCGTCGCAGCCCTCGGTGTAAGCATGTCCTCGGGGATCTTCAGGAGCTGGGCAGGCCGGACACCGAGGGCGGCAGCGAGGAACAGGAACTCGGTGACGGTGGGATCCCGGTTCCCGGTCTCTAGCCAGGCGACCTGGTTCCGCCCCCAGCCCAGGCCCCTCTCCTGGAGCCGGAGAGCGAGCTGTTCCTGGGAGATCCCGGCCGCTGTCCGGTGGCCCTTCACGTTGTGGGCGATGACAGGGGCCAAGGAGCCCTTGAAAGGGACTTCGGCATCGCTGCCGACGGGTGGGGGTGACACGGGCCGCCTCCGATGTAGTCGGTTGCTGGAGTCACAGGTTACCACGTTCTATGCCGTGGTGTCAGCAACCGTTTAGTGTTAAGCTGTGACTCCACCAACCGCTTAGCACGGAGGTGCCCATGCACGACCGTCAGACCCTCACGATCGAGAAGGCCGCCCGCCGCATCGGCATCGGCCGATCCCTCGCTTACGAAATGGCAAGGAGAGGCGAGATCCCGGCCCGCCGTCTCGGGCGCCGCTTCCTCGTCCCTGTGGCCGCCCTGGAAGCGTGGCTCTCGGAGACCGGGGAGGCCGCATGAGTCCCCAAGATGGCCAGCTTCCGGATGCCTCACCATGGTGACCATGGCAACCGAACGCAGCCAACGCCCGCTCCCCGTCAAGGGCTTCCTGATCAACCAGGGACTGACGATCACCGACCTGGCCCGCCGCATCGGAGCCTCCAGGGAGCACGTCGTCCGTGCCCTGAACCGTCGTGAGCCGCTGACCCGGGACCTCGCCCTCGCAGTCGCCGTGGATCTGGGCCTTGGCGTTGACGAAGTCGCCCTGCTTCTCGGCCCGCCGAGCACCTGGGCGAGGGGCCGGTCTCGGGCGCCAGGGTCCTGAAACGCCAGCGACCGGGTCCGAAGAACCCGGTCACCGACATGACAACTGCTTGGAGAAGCCGTGAAGACCATCGTACCGACGAACACCAGTGACCTGATGGGGCCTGTCCCGGCTCACTGGCTCGCAATTGTCGAGCTGCTCGTCAGCGCCAAGCACGCCGTCAAGCCCGTCTACGTGCCCGGCGGCCAGGAGCACGGACCGTTCCTGCGATACGTCGAGCCCCAGTACCGAGGGCAGGTCGCTTCCCTGGCGTGCCAAGCCGTCCGGGCCGGCGCCGAGACCCCGATCGAGGTGATTGAGGGCCTAGGCCCAATACCCATAAGTTAATGAGCGGTCTGGGTGTGTCGTGTGGGTG